>NZ_AKJJ01000076.1:0-39665 GCF_000282395.1 Pseudomonas sp. GM55
TCGGCCACGTACACGCCGGCGCCCTCGGCTGGGTGGCGATGATCACCTTCGGCGCGACCTACCACATGGTGCCAAAAGTCTTCGGACGCGAGCAGATGCACAGCACGCCGCTGATCAACCTGCACTTCTGGCTGGCCACCATCGGCACGGTGTTGTACATCGCCTCGATGTGGGTCAATGGCATCACTCAAGGCCTGATGTGGCGAGCGATCAACGACGATGGCACGCTGACCTACTCCTTCGTCGAAGCCCTCCAGGCCAGCCATCCGGGCTTTCTGGTGCGCTTCATCGGCGGCCTGTTCTTCCTCGGCGGCATGTTGCTGATGGCGTACAACGTGTGGCGCACGGTACGGGTGTCGGACCTGAAAATGGCACAGCGCGAGGCGCAGATAGCCTGATGATCGAGCTTGCGCTGAATGTACTGGGAGTGACGAGTCTATGGCTGGCGGTCGAATACAGCTTGAAGCACCAGACCGCCGAGAGTCTTGAAGAGGCGAGCCTGATTCCGTTTGCCGATGATCCGCAAGTGGCACGGCGGGTGGAGTTGGCGACAGGGAAGACCGTGAAAGCGGTTGCCCCGCCGGAGCTGAAATCAGGCTGGGGCAACCTCGATATCTGATGCACTGCTCATCAATGTGGGTTATCCGCGCTCCCGAGGAATCAGGCTTTGCAACTGCTGCGCCAGAAAATCCCCATCGAAGACAAAGATGTCCGGATCCTTCAAACCGTTGGTCTTGCGCCACTGCCAGGCATTGGACGGTGGCAGGCACACCAGCGAAACACTGCCGTAGCGCGCAGCCGTAAAGCCCATCACGGCCACCGAGATCTGTCCGCCGGCACCCATCACATCCGGCACGAACTCCACCGGTTTGCCAACAATCACGATGGACAGCTTCTCGGTCTTGAAGGGCGATGTCTCGACAGGAATGCTCGGGCCCGAGGCGACATAGGCTTCGCGGCTGACCTCCAGCAGGTTGGGGGCCTGCACCGGCTCCAGCCACTGCTGGATCTGGTCGAACAGGTCACCAATGCGTGTCGCCCATTCGGCCGACTGCGACTCAAACACTTGCTTCTTGTGCGCTTCGCTTTCTGCATAGTGGCGAAGCATTTCGCCCAGTTGCTGTACGTCATCCATTGCGGTGTTCCTTTGATTGCAGCGGTGCTACGGACATTGAGCATGGCAGATGCGTGATGCCGGTGCGCGACTAACAGCCAGGAGGTACGTCGGCGGCGTTCGCCCTGGACGAGTGACTCAACCGGCCTTGGGCGGACGACGCAGGCGCGCCATGCTCAAGGTGTCCACCAGCACGCCGTCGCGCACGGCGTAATCACGGAACAGGCCCTCGGTTTCGAAGCCGAACTTGCGATACAACGCAATGGCCGCTTCGTTGTCGGCATACACCGAAAGCTCGATGCGCTGAAGGTTCATCCAGTTGTCGGCGATATCCAGCGCCGTCGCGAGCAGCTTCGAGCCCACGCCCTTGCCCTGCCACGCCACCGCAACGCCCATGCCGAAACTGCCGGCATGGCTGCGACGAATGCGTGAGAACTGCTCCAGGCCGATGTTGCCGATGACCGTGCCTTGATGCAGGGCCACCACTTTCACCAGGCGCTCGTTATCCAGCGCCAGGCGACTGCGCCAGAGCTCGGTGGACTGAAACGGCATTTGCAGGGTCTGCCGGGCGATCTCCGGGGCGTTGTACAGCGCCGTGATGCCTTCGATGTGGGACTCGTTGAAGCGTTCGAGCGTGATGACGGGTTCAGTGGCTGGCATGGGTGGACCATCCTTGAAGCAGACATGGCCGTTCACTCTATAACGCTACCTTCCCGTGTGGCGAGTACCACCGCTCCCACAGTTGGATCTCGCTCAGCCTTCGAACCACTCCCGGCGCTCGCTGAAGGTGTTTTCAATCAACTCGACGAGCATCCGCACCTGCGCGTCGTCCTCGGAATGGGCGTTGACCGCCATCCACACCTGACGCTGCATGGGTTGGCCAAACAGTCCCGGCAAGGCAATCAGGCCACGGTCGAAGTGGCTCATGTAGTGCGGCAGCAGCCCGATGCAGGCACTGCAACGGATCATCTCCAGCATCAGCTCCCAGGATTGCAGCTGCACCGCTCCGGCCAGGCGCTGCTCGACCAGTGCATTCCATGGCCGGAAGCTTTCAACCTGGCAGTCCTGCCGCCATTGCACCAGGAGAAAATCGGCCAGGTCATCCAGGCATTCCGGTCTGGAAGCAACCCGCGAGTAGCGCTTGGCAATATGCGGCAGGTAATCCAGTCGCGCCAGAAGCCGTGGTTCAGTGGTGGCAAAGCTAGGCCCCGGTAACGGCGATCCGGTCTCGCCCAGCCACACCACCACGTCGGCGCTGACCGCTTGCAATGACAATTCGCTGTCGAGCGTGATGATGTCCAGCCGCACGCTGGCGTTGCGCCGCAGCAGTGCCACCAGGTCGCGTCCGAGAATGTCATGCAGGATCGAATCCGCCACGGCCAGCCGAATCAACGGCTGTTCGATCACCGGCAAATCGCGCTCATGGGCCAGGGCGATCAATTGTGCGTGCAGGCGCAAACCATCGCGGCTGAGGCTGAAACCATTGTCTGAATGATTGAACAGTGAGCACTGGAGCTGCGTCTCCAGCAGCACCAGCTGCCTGCGCAGGCGGGTGGCCTTGATGTTGAGACTGCGGGCGGCCTGCATGAAGCAACCGCAACGGGCGCTGACGATGAAACACTGCGCCAGTTCAGGGTCGATAGCCGCTGCCAACTGACGCCAGGACGGGTTTTTATCGAAGGCTACACGATACTCGGCAGCCCCCCGGTGGGCGCTGGTTTCCATGAATGACATCGAGGACTCCCTGTCGATCTGACACTGACCGCTCTATCCTGCGGATCGTTCATGAACCTGCTGTGACAAGGGCTCAGGCGCTGGGTGTCTGGCGAAAGCTCACGGCCAGGCGATTCCAGCTGTTGATGGTGGTGACGGCAATGGTCAAGTCGACCATTTCGCTTTCATTGAACTGCTCCCGGGCCTGGGCGTAGACATCATCCGGCACGTGGCTTTCGGAGAGCAAAGTGACCGCCTCGGTCCAGGCCAGCGCGGCTCTTTCCCGCGGATTGAAAAAATTGCTGTCACGCCAGACCACAATGGAATAAAGACGCCGGTCGCTTTCGCCCAGGCGCCTTGCATCCACCGAGTGCATGTCGGTGCAGAACGCGCAGCCGTTAAGCTGCGAAGCACGAATCTTGATCAGGTGCAGCAGCGCCGGTTCGATGCTCAAACTGCTGGTCAGGGCCTCCATGGCGATCATGGCTTTCATCGCTTTGGGGGAAGCGCTGTAGTAATCCAGACGGGGTGTCATGGAGCGGCCTCATGGATCGGACAGGTATGTCCAAGGTAGGCGTTGGTACAGCAACGTTACAGATCCAATTCGGCGAAAAATCCGTGGACCAGCGAAAAACACGCCAATTGGCGGTTTTTGCGCTACGCAACTTCTGCGTGGCGGCTCATGCGGGTAATCTGGCGCACAGTCTTTGCCTCGTTCACCCAAGGAGCCTTGCCGGTATGGAACTACATGTTGTCATCAACGGCCGCAAGGATCTGGCGGGCCAGTTGTACAACCAACTGCGCAGCGCCATTGAATCCGGTCGTCTGGCAGCAGGGACGCAACTTCCACCGAGCCGCTTGCTGGCTGAACAGCTGGGCATTTCGCGCAAGACCATTTCCGATACCTACGCCCAGCTGACCTACGAAAACCTCCTCACCGGGGTGATTGGCAAAGGCACCTACGTCAACGCGCGGGTGTCGAAAGTCCAGCGCAAGCAGAACCCTTCGGAGCTGGCCGGTTACGAGGTGATCGAATCCTGGCGCAACCTGCCGGTGTTTCTGCGTCACCCGACACTGGAAGGCTCGCTGCGCTACGACTTTATCGGCGGCGCCACCAGCAAGGGCCAGTTTCCCCAGGACGACTGGCGGCGTTGCACTTCCCACGCCTTGCGCCAGATCGCCGCTTCCAAGGGCTTCTACAGCCTGCCGGAGGGTTTGCCGGCCCTGCGCAATGCCATCGCCCGGCATATCGCATTCTCTCGCGGGGTCAACTGCCAGGACGAAGACGTGGTGGTGTGCAACGGCGCACAGCAGGCCCTGGACCTGATTTCCCGGGTATTGACCCGCCCAGGCAGCATCGTCGCCATGGAAGATCCCGGTTATCCGCCAGCACGCCTGTTGTTCGGCACCCACGGTGCCACGGTGATCGGAGTACCGGTGGACGCCGAGGGCATCCAGGTAGACAGGATTCCCTTTGGGACACGGCTGATTTACGTCACCCCTTCCCACCAATTCCCGCTGGGCATGCCGATGAGCCAGGAGCGCCGCGTTGCACTGCTGGCCAGGGCCCATGAACTGGGCGCGATCATCATAGAGGACGATTACGACAGCGAATTCCGCTACGAAGGGCGTCCGACGGACTCGCTGCAAAGCATGGATGAGCGCGGGATTGTCGCCTACGTCGGGACTTTCTCGAAAACCCTGCTGCCGGAGTTGCGGCTGGGCTATGCGATCCTGCCGCCGGCCATTCTCGATGCGGTGGTGCGCGCCAAGCAGCTCACTGACCTGCACACCTCCACCCTGCCCCAATGGGCGCTGGCCAAGTTCATCGCCGAAGGCTGCCTGCTCAAGCACATCCGGCGCTGCCACACGATTTACGCCGGTCGACGCGAACGAATCCTGGCACGCATGGCCGGTGATCTGGCGCCATGGCTTGAAGCGGTACCGACCATGGCCGGTTTTCACATGGTGGTGTTGTGCAAAGTGCCGATGGATATTCCATTGGTGATCGAACTGGCGAAAAAAGTCGAAGTCGGGCTCTATGCCATCGACAGCTTTTTCTATCAGCAAGCCCCGCAGGCCGGGTTTTTCCTCGGTTTCGGCGCCATTGAAACCCTGGACATCGACATCGCCCTGGATCGTTTGCGGGATATTTTGCAACAAGTTGCCTGACAGATTGGACTGCGGCTTTATCCGGCGATTGGCTATTGGTGGTCCCGGGGTGCAGGCCTATCCTGCATAGGCGTTATCCCTCAATGAGCAGGATACGTCCGGCCTGATTCAGGAGTGTGAGCAATGTTCGACAAAGCGATCAATACCGTAAAGGTGCAGGCCGTCGCCGGCCGCTCGGACGAACTGGGCAAGCAACTGCAAAAGATAGTCGAAACCCTGCGCGAACTGCCGGGGTGCGAGTCCTATATGGTCGACCGCTGCCCGGACGACAGCAATCTCTGGACCGTCAGCGCCCAGTGGCAGTCGGAAGCGGCCATGCGATCGCATTTCAATAGTCCCCAGGCTCAAGGCTTCATCGATCTGATCGATTGCCAATTGGCCAACGCCGTCGACTTCAACAGCTTTCCGATCCGCTGATCGTCCCTTGTAGGAGCTGGCTTGCCAGCGATGGTCGTCAACGTTAGCGCTTGCTTTTCTGGTTGTACGCGGTGTTTCTGAATCCATCGCGAGCAAGCTCGCTCCTACAGGGATCGTTATTCAAATTGGTCCCCTGTCCTTCCCGAATATTGGCTGTTTGATTGCCCTGCGTAGCGAACTAGATTGGTCCCTGACAACTACCCCCACTGCAGGTGATGATCCATGAACGTTATGCGCTTCTGTGCCGCCCCCCTCGCTGCCCTGACCTTGACCTTCTGCGCCTCGGCCTTCGCTCATGAAGCGGGTGGCCCTTCGGAAAAGGTCACGGTGCTGCAGGACCAGATGTTGAAAAACGTCCCGGGCAAAAAAGCCTTGATGATCGAAGTCGACTACAAGCCCGGCCAGTCGTCCATCGCTCACAAGCACGAGGGCACGGCCATGGCCTACGTTCTTTCAGGGGCAATCACTTCCCAGGTAAAGGGTGAAAAGGCAGTCACCTACAAGGCAGGACAGTATTGGTACGAGCCTGCTGGCTCGGAGCACCTGGTCTCGAAAAACGCCAGCGCCACCAAACCTGCCAGGTTGTTGGTGTTCATGGTGCTGTCGCCGGACGAGAAAGTGCTGATCCCATTGGAAAACTGATGGCTGAACGTATATCTATAAATAAAAACGCCCAAATCATTGAATTGGGCGTTTTTATTTCTCACAGAAATTAACCGAGAACATTTAAACCCAATAAAACTATTGATTACCCGACAACTACGAAAATTCGCTATTTCAATCTGACACTCCAGGTTTAGTCTGGAGCAACCGCCGAAGACTCCGAAAACTATAACTTCCCGACTCAAGTTGTTTCACTGGAGAAACACCATGAAACTTGCACTTGTCAGTACCTTGACGATGACTGTCTTGATAACCGGTTGCTCGATTCCCACTGCACCTTCATCCGTATCTTCATTGAATGGCCTCTTTACCGAGCCGGTTGGCCGCAGCAGTGCCACGAGTGTTCCCAACGGCAGCCATGTCTCACTGGGCATTGTCTACAGCCAAAACACCCAGGCCAACCGTGCTTACCTGCAAGATTATCAGGCCAACGCCGGCACCGGTTTCGGCCAGAGCCTGCTGGTTCAGCCGATTCACGATGCCTACGTCGCCACCTCCAGGCCCGATCTGGCAGTGGACTGGGTCAAGGCCTCGCTGCGACGCCAGTTCGGCTCGGTCACGGTGTATCCGGACATGCAAAGCCTCAAGGCGGCAAGGCCGGATGTGATGGCGGTGGTCGATACCCGCAGTCAGCTGATTACGTCGCGCAGTTCAGACATCCAGGCAGATGTCAGTGCGGATTTTTATGACAAAAACTTTAACTACATCGGTACTGCACAAGGGCATGACGCCAAAGTACTTAGCCCTGTTTGGGCCGACTATAAACGCAGCGAAGAAATAGTTGCCGATATCAATGAACAACAAAATGTGCAAGTCAGGGCGCTGCAAAAGTTTGACCAGTCACTCAGCAATTTATTGACCAGCCCGACAAGTAATGTGTCGATGATTGAAAATAGATCCAACAATAAAATGTATTGATTGCAATGACGCCATCGCCGGCAAGTCGGCTCCTACAGGGTTTGTAATCGACGCAAAACCTGTAGGAGCCGGCTTGCCGGCGATGAGGCCCGACCAGACACCACAACTTTCACATCAGATAAAAAAAGCCCCGCATCTCTCGATGCGGGGCTTTTTCATTCAACGCCTGATCAAGCCGGTTCCAGCTCGGCGGCGACGGCGGCAGGCACCACCGCTTGACCGCTCAACGCCAGGTCCAGCAGTTCGCGGTTGGCCACCGCGTACATGGCGTAGTCGGTGCCGCTCGCGGCACGGATTTCCACCAGCATGGCGCGCCAGCGCTCGATCATGCCTTCGTACTGCTCCATCCACAGCTCCAGGCGTGTTTCGACGTCCAGGGTGCCGTTGCCCTGTTGCAGGACCGAGATGGTGATCGCACGTTGCTGCCAGTCGACGTCATCACGGAACGCTTCACGGGCCAGGGCCTGCCAGTTGTTTTCAACCGGCAGTGCACTGATCTGTTGCAGGTACCAGGTGATGTCCAGCGCACTGCCCACGGCGAAGTACGCCTTGGCCACGTCTGCAGGATCCTGGCCGGTCACGTCGGAAGCCTCGATGATCGGCAGCAGCGTATACAGGTGCGTGGTGCCAGCCACCATGCGCGCCAACAACTCCGGCACACCGGCTTCGACGTACGCCTGATAACGGGTCTGCCAGGTTTCGCGGATCTCGCCACTGAGCAATTCGTCGAGCTTGAGGCCCAACGCCGCCAGATGCGGACCGAAGTGCGCGACGTCACGGGCAGCGTTCTGCTCGTTGCGACGGGCACGCAGGAACCAGCGCGTGGCGCGACGACCGAGGCGCATCAGCTCGTCCATCAGCTCCAGTTGCACGTCGGCGGAAACCTTGTAGTCCAGGTTTTCAATCTGACGGAACCAGTGCGGGAGATGGAAGATGTCACGCACGATCACGTAGGCACCGGCCACGTTCGCCGGGCTCATGCCGGTCGACTCTTTGAGTCGTTGAACGAAGGTGATGCCCATGTGGTTGACCAGATCGTTGGCGATCTGGGTGCTGACGATTTCGCGCTTCAGACGGTGACGACGCATCGCTGCGGAGAACTTGCTCACCAGGGTCGGCGGGAAAGCGGTTTCCATGTCGCGGGTCAGGTAGTCGTCGTCCGGCACCAGGGAGCCCAGCAACTGCTCCTTGAGGTCGATCTTGCTGTACGAGATCAGCACCGACAGCTCGGGACGGGTCAGGCCATGACCTTCAGCGATACGCTCGTTGATCGCATCTTCAGCCGGCAGGAACTCGATGGCACGATCCAGCTTGCCACGGCCTTCCAGGTCGTTCATCAGGCGCTTGTATTCGGCAATCCGCGGCAAGGCACGACGGGCTGCCAGGGACAGGGCCTGGGTCTGCTTGTAGTTGTTGCCCAACACCAGGCCACCGACTTCGTCGGTCATGCTCGCCAACAACTCATTGCGTTGCTTGGCGGTCATGTCGCCGGCCTGAACCACTTCGTTGAGCAGGATCTTGATGTTCACTTCATGGTCGGAGCAGTCCACGCCACCGGCGTTGTCGATGAAGTCGGTGTTGGAACCGCCGCCATTGAGGCCGAACTCCACACGACCCAGTTGGGTCATGCCGAGGTTACCGCCCTCGCCCACGACTTTGCAGCGCAGTTCGTTGCCGTTCACGCGCAGTGCATCGTTGGCCTTGTCGCCGACATCGGCGTGGCTTTCGCTGCTGGCCTTGACGTAAGTACCGATACCGCCGTTCCACAGCAGATCCACCGGCGCCTTGAGCAAGGCGTTCAGCAGTTCGGTCGGGGTCAGCTTGTCGGCCTCGATATCGAAGCGCTCTTGCATCTGCGGGGAAATCGCGATGCTCTTCGCGCTGCGCGAGAAGATGCCGCCGCCTTCGGACATGATGCTGGTGTCGTAGTCCGACCAGGCCGAGCGCGGCAGGTCGAACATACGCTGACGCTCGGCGAAGCTGGTCGCCGGATCCGGATTCGGGTCGATGAAAATATGCAGGTGGTTAAACGCTGCGACCAGTTGCAGCTTGTCGGACATCAGCAAGCCGTTACCGAACACGTCACCGGCCATGTCGCCGACACCGACCACGGTGATGCTGTCTTCCTGGACATTGATGCCGCGCTCGCGGAAGTGGCGCTGTACGCCGACCCACGCGCCTTTGGCGGTGATGCCCATCTTCTTGTGGTCGTAACCGGCCGAACCGCCGGACGCAAACGCATCACCCAGCCAGAAGCCGTAGTCGATGGCGATGCCGTTGGCGATGTCGGAGAAGGTCGCAGTGCCTTTGTCCGCGGCCACTACCAGGTACGGGTCGTCGTCGTCATGACGCACGACGTTGGCCGGCGGCACCAGGGCGCCGTCCTTCAGGTTGTCGGTGATGTCCAGCAGGCCGGAAATGAAGATGCGGTAGCAGGCGATGCCCTCGGCCGCGATCTCGTCACGGCTGCCGCCCAGTGGCAGGCGACGCGGCAAGAAGCCGCCCTTCGCCCCCACCGGCACGATGACCGAGTTCTTCACTTGCTGGGCTTTTACCAGGCCCAGGACTTCGGTACGGAAGTCTTCTTCACGGTCGGACCAGCGCAGGCCGCCACGAGCGACGTTGCCGAAGCGCAGGTGCACGCCTTCGACGCGCGGCGAGTACACGAAGATCTCGAACTTCGGTACCGGCTTCGGCAGCTCGGGAATCAGGTGCGGGTTGAACTTGAAGCTGAAGTACGACTTGTTATGGCCGTTGGCATCGGTCTGGTAGAAGTTGGTGCGCAGGGTGGCCTTGATCAGGTCCAGGTAGCGACGCAGGATGCGGTCTTCGTTCAGTACCTGTACGTCGTCCAGGGCGCTGTGAATCGCGTGTTCCAGGCGTTGCTGCTTGTCTTCCAGATCGTCGCCGGTCAGCTTGCGCGCCAGGTAGAAGCGGGTCTTGAACAACCGCGTCAGCTCGCGGGCGATGTCGGTGTGGTTGTTCAGGGTGCTGGCGATGTAGCCCAGGTCGAAGCCCAGACGAATCTGCTTCATGTAGCGGGCGTAGGCACGCAGCAGCGCCACGTCGCGCCATGGCAGGCCTGCGGTCAGTACCAGACGGTTGAATCCGTCGTTCTCGGCATCGCCACGCACGATATGGACAAATGCGTCCTGCAGCGTGTCGTTGAGCTGCTGGATGTCGAGTTCCAGGCCCTCGGCGGCAGTGAACGCGAAGTCGTGAATCCAGAACTCACGGCCACTGTTGTGACGCAGGCGATACGGGAACTCACCCAGCACGCGCAGGCCAAGGTTTTCCAGGATCGGCAGGACGTCGGACAACGCCAGCGGGGTATCGGCGTGATACAGCTTGCAGTGCAGCATGCGCTGGCCGGAAACCTGGCCCAGCGGCTGGTAGAAGCTCATCACCAGCGGATTTTTTTCGTTCAGGCTCAGCAGGTGCTGCATGTCGACCACAGCCGAGTGGGCTGCGAAACGTTCGCGGTAACCGGCCGGGAAGCCTTTCGGGAAGTCGGCCAGCACGTTGGTGCCGTGGGCTTCGCCGAAGCTTTCGATGGTCAGGGCGGCGTAATCGTCCTGCCAGCTGCGGCAGGCCTGCACCACTTCCTTTTCCAGCAGCAACGGGTCGATGTCGAGGCGGTTTTTCGGGTCGACTCGCAGGATCAACTGCACGCGGGCCAGCACGGACTCGGAGAAGAAGGTCCAGAACTCGCAATCGGTGGCTTTCAGGCGATCCATCAGTACTTGCTGGATCTTCTGCCGCACTTCGGTGGAATAGATATCACGCGGCACGTAGGCCAGGCAGTAGCAGAAACGGCCGTACGGGTCCTTGCGCAGGAACACGCGAATCTTGTTGCGTTCCTGGATCTGCACGATCGACATCACGGTACTGAACAGCTCGTCCACCGGGGTCTGGAACAGATCGTCGCGCGGCAGCACTTCGAGCACCTGCGCCAGTTCCTTGCCCAGGTGAGCCTTGGCCTGGAAGCCGGAGCGGCGTTCGATTTCCTCGACCTTGCGGCGGATGTACGGGATCACCCGCACACTCTCGCCATACACCGACGAGGTGTACAGGCCCATGAAACGGCATTCCTTGATGACCTTGCCGTTAGCGTCAACTTCACGGATCGACACGAAATCCGGGTAAGCCGGACGGTGGACACGGCTTGGGTGCGAAGCCTTGGCGAACGACAGCAGGGTCGGTTCGCGCAGGTAGTTCACGGCGTAGTCTTCGATGCGCAGGTCATCGTAGGACAGGCCGGCACGCAGCAGCTTGGTCAGGCCAAGGAAGGAGTCCTTGTCGTAGACGATGTGGCCGCCATCGGCTTCGTCGCTGACCACGAACTCTTCGTAGCCGAGGAAAGTGAAGTGGTTACCCACCAGCCATTCCAGGAAGCTCTTGATTTCGCTCTTCTCGTCGGCGTCGATGGCGAACTGGCTGTTGTCCAGCTTGGTCAGGATGTCCTGGACCTTGGCCTTCATCGGCTCGAAATCGCCGACGGCAACGCGAACTTCACCGAGCACCTGCTCCAGCTCTTTGCTCAGGACAGTGAGCTCGGCGGTATTGGCACAGCGGTCGATCTCCAGGTACATCAACGACTCTTGCAGAATGTCGTCGCCCTGGGTGCCTTTGGGCAGGATTTCCAACAGCTCGCCCTTGCTGCCACGACGCACGCTGAGCACGGTGGTTTGCAGGGTATGGATGCTGTAGCCGCGGCGATTGAGCTCGGTACGCACCGAGTCCACCAGGAATGGCAGGTCGTGGTGCAGCACTTCGACCGCCGTGTGGGTCGACTGCCAGCCGTGGCGTTCGTAATCGGGGTTGAAGACACGCACTTGCGGTTGCGCGTGATCGAAGCGCTCAAGCAGGCGCCACGCAGAAAGGGTACAGCCAGCGAGGTCGGACAACCGACGTTGGGTCAGTTCGTCCAGGGAAATGATGCCGAAGAATTGTTCAGCGAACAGCGCCACTTGTGGCAGTGCCTGTTCACTGATGTGCTGCGCCAGTGCCGCTTGCAGTTGGTGCTGGAAGTCGGCTTTGCTGGCTGCGGTGAAGAACGCCATCTGTGGTACTCCGCTTGGGCTTGTTATTGATGGAAGCGTCGCGTGCAAAACCCCTTTTCGGGGCTACCCGTCACCCTGTTCCTGATTCTCGGGCAGAGGAAACAGGGCGACAGGTGGGTGAAGCTGGACGAGACACTCGGGTCACATTCACCTTCCATGAATGGGCATCTGCAAAAACGACTGGGCTGCCTTCAGCGCAATGCCTTTACAGGTGCTCATCCGTTGCGCAGCTTAACGAGTGCGGCAAGGCCCGTGCTTGCGATGCTGCGACATATTCGGTCATCGGCACGCAGCTCAAGGCATGCGCATCGAACAACACTAGCATCCGCACAGAAAAATGACGGTTTTCCGTCCGGTTTTACGGGACATGCGTACCAGAAATGACCAGTAACACTCTGCCCGTTCACGACCCGGTCATCGACACTCGGACGAGCAGAAATGCTCGCGGGCTGGCAGAATCGCCTTTTGTTGCGTTTACCACGCCCGTCGAGCCAGGAATTTCCCATGAAAATGAAAACCGCCCTCTTGATCGTCAACCCGTGCGACGACGAAGAAGACAACATGGCCATGCTCTGCTGCCACAGCGACCAGGGCGAAATGTTCCTGATGAGCCGCTACCCGGATGAAGACGAGCTGGAAATCACCCTCGACGGCGAACCTTCGACCCTTGAGGGCGTGAAGGTCACCCTGAGCCCTTCCCTGCTGAAGATCGAAATTGCGGCGGCTGATGCTGATGCACTCAACGGCGACGATGTACTGGAAATCACCTTTGATTCGGATATGACGGATATCGACGAACTGGAAGAAACCTTGCGTAACATTCTCAAGGGGACCGGGACATACGTCAGCCAGCTCGCCTGAAAGACCGCTTTCGCTGGCAAGCCGGCTCCTACATTCGCAACCAACCTGTAGGAGCTGGCTTGCCAGCGAAGAGGCCCGCAAGAACGCCACTCCCAGTCAGCAACACAAACCTCACCCATATTGCCAACCATTTTCCCGCACTTTGCACAAAATGCCGTTAGTCGCCGCCCCCCTCGATGGATTAAAGTAACGCCCCCAGCCCTGGCGCATTTCGAACGTCCTCGGCCACCTTTTTGCAGGAACAGTCATCGATGGAACATCGTGAAGCGCTGCTCGCGCTGCGAACCTTTCTTTCAACGCAGATTCTCGGCCAGGAAAAACTCATCGAGCGCTTGCTCATCGCCCTGCTCGCCGACGGCCACATGCTGGTCGAGGGCGCCCCTGGCCTGGCCAAGACCAAGGCCATCAAAGAACTCGCCGAAGGCATCGAAGCCCAGTTCCACCGCATCCAGTTCACCCCCGACCTGCTGCCGGCCGACATTACCGGTACGGAAATCTACCGCCCGGAAACCGGCAGTTTCGTGTTCCAGCAAGGCCCGATCTTCCACAACCTGGTATTGGCGGACGAAATCA
This sequence comes from Pseudomonas sp. GM55, assembly GCF_000282395.1. NCBI lineage: Bacteria > Pseudomonadati > Pseudomonadota > Gammaproteobacteria > Pseudomonadales > Pseudomonadaceae > Pseudomonas > Pseudomonas sp. GM55. The sequence goes on from NZ_AKJJ01000076.1 coordinate 13,495, forward strand.
ACCGCGCCCCGGCCAAGGTTCAGTCGGCCCTGCTCGAAGCCATGGGCGAACGGCAAGTCAGTGTCGGACGCAGCACCTATGAGTTGTCGCCGCTGTTTCTGGTGATGGCCACGCAAAACCCCATCGAGCAGGAAGGTACCTATCCGCTGCCCGAAGCCCAGCTTGACCGGTTCCTGATGCACGTGAAAATCGGCTTTCCCGATGCCACTGTCGAGCGACGGATTCTGCAGCAAGCCCGAGGAGAAGCCCTGAACGGCGAAGCGAAGCCTGAGCGTCGGGTTACCCAACAGACGATTTTTGCCGCACGCAAGGAAATCCTCGGCTTGTACATGGCCGACGCCGTGGAGGAGTACCTGGTGCAACTGGTCATTGCCACCCGCACCCCGGCCAAGTTCGATCCGGAGATGGCCGAGTGGATTGCCTACGGCGCCAGCCCGCGCGGTTCGATTGCCCTGGACCGCTGCGCCCGCGCCCACGCCTGGCTGGCCGGGCGTGATTTCGTCAGCCCGGAAGATATCCAGGCCGTGCTGTTCGACGTGCTGCGCCATCGCATCATTCTTTCCTTTGAAGCCGAAGCCGCTGGCATCGATCAGGACCGGGTGGTCCAGCGGATTCTCGACGTCGTAGCCGTCGCTTGACCCCGATGAACGTCAGCCTGCCGCCCGAGCCGGGCATCCGTGTCAGCCTCGCCGACCTGATCGAGATGCGCCATCGCGTGCGCGAAGTGCAGCTGTTTTCCACGCCGAGCCAGCGCAGCCCGCTGATTGGCCTGCACCATTCCAAATTGCGCGGCCGTGGTGTCGACTTCGATCAGGTGCGGGTCTATCAGGCCGGCGACGATGTGCGCACCATCGACTGGCGCGTCACTGCGCGCACCCAGGAACCCCACACCAAGCTGTTCCACGAAGAACGCGAGCGGCCGATTTTCATCATGGTCGAACAAAGCCGCCGGTTGTTTTTCGGCTCGGGCCAGATGTTCAAATCGGTGCTCGCCGCACAGGCGGCGAGCCTGATCGGTTGGGCAGCCCTGGGCCACAACGACCGGGTCGGCGGGCTGGTGTATGGCGACAACGAACACTACGAAATCAAGCCTCGGCGCAGCAAGCAAAGCCTGCTGCAGTTGCTCAACCGGCTGGTGCGGGTCAATCAGTCGCTCAACAGCGAAATCGAGCCGGACCGTCACGCCTTCGGTATCGCTCTGCGCCGCGCCCGCGAAGTGTCACGCCCGGGCAGCCTGGTGGTGGTGATCTGCGACGAACGCTCCCTTTCGGAAAGTGCCGAGCAACAGCTGAGCCTGTTATCCCGCCATTGCGACCTGTTGCTGCTGCCGTTGTCCGATCCGCTGGATCATGCCCTGCCCGCCGCCGGCCTTTTACGATTCGCCGAACGCGGTGCGCAACTGGAGCTCGACACCCTGAATTTCGACCTGCGCCAGACTTACAGGGCCCAGGCCGAAGCACGCATCGCTCGCTGGGAGCTGCTCGCACAGAAGCTGGGCGTCCTGCTGATGCCCTTGAGTACCCAGAGCGGGATGGTCGAGCAACTGCGCGAATACCTGAACCCACAGAAGCCGGGGAAAGGTCGATGAGCGGACTGGAACAACTGCAACCGCTGATTTCTCCGCCGCCGATCGACTTTTGGCCGCCCGCGCCGGGCTGGTGGATACTGCTGCTGTTGCTGCCGCTACTTGGTTACGGGCTGTGGAACCTGCGGCGCTTCATACCTCGCAAACGCCCCGTGGTGCGCGCCGAACAGCCGCTGGACCCGGTTCGCCTGGCCGCACTGGCCGAACTGGCGCTGATGCCCAAGCCGTACGACGGTGCGCCGGCTGGTGCCTGGCTGCAGCAACTCAACGGCTTGCTCAAGCGCCTGTGCCGCAACCACTATCCCTACAGCCAGAGCCATACCCTCAACGGGCGCAAGTGGCTGGCGTTCCTCGACAACCGTTGCCCGGCAGCGGGCCTGACCCGCTGGATGGTGCTTGTTGAGGGTGCCTACAAACCCGAATGCAAACTCGATGACAAGGCCATCGCCGGCCTGACTCAGGCCGTCGACACATGGATTCGCAAGCATGTTTGAGTTCGCCTGGCCGTGGATCTTCGCCCTGTTGCCCTTGCCGTGGTTGATGCGCATCGTCTTGCCGGTCGCCGACAGTGGCGAGCCGGCGCTCAAGGTCAGTTTTCTAAGCGATCTGGAAGGCCTGGCCGGCCGCCGCGCCCGTGCCAATCTGCCGGCCTGGCGCCAACAGTCACCGTTCATTTTGCTGTGGCTGCTGCTGCTGATGGCCGCCGCACGCCCGCAGTGGCTGGGTGAACCGTTACCAATCGCCGCCAGTGGCCGCGACCTGCTGGTCGCGGTGGACGTTTCGGGCTCGATGGATTTTCCCGACATGCAGTGGCAGGACGAAGACGTCAGTCGCCTTTCGTTGGTCCAGCATCTGCTCGGCGACTTTCTCGAAAGCCGCGAGGGTGACCGGGTCGGCCTGATCCTGTTCGGCAGCCAGGCCTACGTGCAAGCGCCATTGACCTTCGACCGCCACACCGTGCGCGTCTGGCTCGATGAGGCACGCATCGGCATTGCCGGCAAAAACACCGCCATCGGCGATGCCATCGGCCTTGCCCTCAAACGCCTGCGCCAACGTCCGGCGCAGAGCCGCGTGCTGATTCTGGTCACCGATGGGGCCAATAATGCCGGTGAAATCGATCCGCTCACTGCAGCCCGACTGGCGGGCAAGGAAGATGTGAAGATCTACCCGATCGGCATCGGTGCCGATCCGGAGCAAAGTGGCACGGTTGGCTTTCTCGGCGTCAATCCGAGCCTGGACCTGGACGAGCCGTCCCTGAAAGCCATTGCCGAAGCCACCGGCGGCCAGTATTTCCGCGCCCACGATGGCAAGGAACTGCAATCGATCAAGGTAACCCTCGATAAACTGGAACCCGTGGCCCAGCAACCGACCCAGGCCCGTCCGGCCCAGGCGTTGTATCAATGGCCCCTGGCGATGGCACTGCTGTTGAGCATGCTGCTGGTGGCTCCCGTACTCTGGCCGGACAACCCGTTGCAACGCCTTTTTACCAAGGATCTGTTTTTGCAAACCCAATTGCTGCCCGACTGGCGCCAGCGTCTCAAACGCCTGCGTCTGCGGAGGCGCCGATGAGTACGCTGTGGCCCTACTGGTTCCGCCCCTGGTGGCTATTGTTGCTGCCGATGCTTGGCTGGTTGCTCTGGCAACTCTGGCACCGCAAGAAGCGCGCCGGGCGCTGGCAGATGATTCTACCTCCAGCCTTTCACGCAGCACTGCTCAGCGGTGGCAGTGGTCGTGACAGTAAATTGCCCTGGGTCGCGCTCGGCGTGGCATGGCTGTTGACCGTGCTCGCGCTGCTGGGCCCGAGTTGGGAACGTGTCGAGCAAACCAGCCAGAAACCCTCCGACCCGTTGGTGGTGATCCTTGAGCTGACCCCGGAGATGCTCGCCACCGACGTCGCGCCCAATCGGCTGGAACAGGCCCGGCGCAAGCTGTTCGATCTGCTGCAGGTTCGCAGCGACGCCCAGACTGCGATCGTCGTCTACGCCGGCAGCGCGCATACGCTGGTGCCGCTCTCCGATGACCTGTCCACCAGCCGCAATCTGCTCGATGCCCTCAAGCCGTCATTGATGCCCGAAGCCGGCCATCGCGCCGACCTGGCGGTAGTCAAGGCCTTGGCCCTGCTGGATCAGGCCGCGCTCGGTGACGGGCGGATCCTGCTGATCGGCTCGTCCCTGACGGAAGACGAACGCCTGGGGATTCGCCGCGCAATGGCGGGCAAATCGACGCAGTTTCTGATGCTTGGCATCGGCACCGCCGAAGGCTCGCCGATCACCCAGGAAGACGGCAGTTTCCTCAAGGACGAACAAGGCGCGATCCTCGTACCGCGCCTGGATGAGCCCGGTTTGAAAGGCTACGCCCGCGACCTCGACGGACGCTATCGCCACGCCCGCCTGGACGAAAGCGACCTGCGCGCCCTCGGCCTGCTCGACGGTCCGCGTCACTTGCGCAATGACGGCCAGACGCTACGCCTCGACACCTGGGCCGACCAGGGCTACTGGCTGCTGCTGCCGCTGTTGCTGCTCGCAGCCTGCGCGGGACGTCGCGGTTGGCTGCTGTGCCTGCCGCTGCTGTTGGCGCTGCCTCAGCCCAGCTACGCCTTCGACCTCGCAGACCTGTGGCTGCGTCCTGATCAACAAGGCGTGCAATTACTCAAGCTCAAGCGTCCGGCCGAGGCCGCGCGGCGCTTCGAAGACCACCAGTGGCAAGGCGTGGCGCTCTATGAAGCCGGAGACTACGCCGGCGCCGCCGAGCGGTTTGCCGAGGGCAACGATGCCCATGCCCACTACAATCGGGGCAACGCCCTGGCCAAAAGTGGTGCGCTGGAGGCCGCCCTGGACGCTTACGAACAGGCGCTGGAACGCCAACCGGATTTACGCCCGGCACTGACCAACAAGGCGCTGGTGGAAGAGTTGCTCAAGCAGAAAAACAGCCCGCCCGCCCCGGAGCCGGCCACCAGCGACGAGCCCCAGCCCACTGAGCAGCAAACACCGCCCGGTGCCACGACGCAGCCTTCGGACGGAGGCGAACCGCAGGCGCAAGAACCGCAGGCTGGCGCCGACACCAGGCATCCGCCCACGTCGCCACGCAAGCCCGGTACCAACGAAGTTCCGGGCAGTGAATTGGGTGACGAGCAACATACGACGCCGCCCTTGCGCCCGGCCAGCGACAACATCGAGGGTGAACAGCGTCAGGCACTGGAGCAGTGGTTGCGGCAGATCCCGGATGACCCCGGTGAGCTTCTGCGGCGCAAATTCTGGTACGAACAGCAACAACATCAGGATCAGGAAAAAACTCGATGACCCGCTTCACCGTTATATTGCTCGCGCTGCTGCATGGCCTGTTGTTCTGCACCGTTCAGGCGCAGGCGGCAGAGCTGGTCGCCAGTGTGGACCGCAGTCGCCTGAGCTCAGGCGAGACGGTCGAGCTGACCCTGGAATCCACCGACGTGACACAGTTCGGCAAACCCGACATGACACCGCTGGAGCCGTTGTTCGAAGTGCGCGGCACACGCCAGGTCAACCAGTTGAACACCCTCAGCGGCGAAAACCGGGCCACCACCCGCTGGATCGTCACCCTCCTGCCCCGGCAGAACGGCAGCGTGGTAATTCCGCCCCTGCAACTGGGCGAACTGCAGAGCCAGCCAATCACCCTGCAAGTGGTCGAGAGCGAAACACCGGACAACCCGAACAAACGGGCCGCGGTGTTCATTGATGCCAGCCTCGATCAAACCAGCGTGTACGTTCAGGCCCAGGCAATCCTGACCCTGCGCATCTACCATTCGGTGTCGCTGTACGACGACAGCAGCCTGCCACCCTTGCAGATATCTGATGCACGCATCGAGCAATTGGGCGACTCACGCACCTATGAAAAAGACATCGACGGGCTGCGCCATGGCGTGATCGAAATGCGCTATGCGATTTACCCGCAACACAGCGGCGAACTGATCATTCCGGCGCAGGTCTTCAACGCTGCGCTGGTCGATGCACAACCGGTACAGGACGCGGCCCAGGGGCCGAAATCCGGCAAGCTGATGCGCGTGACCTCGGCCGAACTGCTGTTGACGGTCAAGGCCAAACCCATCACCTATCCGGCCGATGCCCCCTGGCTGCCTGCGCGCAGCCTGACCCTGAGCGATAGCTGGAACCCGGAGCCGGATCATGTCCAGGTCGGCGATTCATTGACCCGCAGCCTGACAGTGAAGGCCGAAGGCTTGTCCAGCACCCAGCTGCCGCCGCTGCCCGGCATCGATGTCGGCGGTCTGCGCCGCTACCCGGATCAACCGGTGCTCGGCAACCAGAACAGCGAGCGCGGCCTGGTCGGCAGTCGTGAAGACCGCGAGGCCCTGGTGCCGACACGGACCGGCGCCATCGAACTGCCCACCGTCGACGTGGTGTGGTGGAACACCTTCGAAGACCATCTGGAGCGCAGCAGCCTGCCCGCTCGCACGCTACACGTGGAGGCCAATCCGAACCTGGTGGTCGATACCCCGGCCGGAGCCTCACCGGTCGATGCCAGCGCCGACAGCCAAGCGCTCTGGCACTGGAAGCTCAGCACCTTGATTCTGGCCTGCACCACCCTGCTCGGCTTCGGCCTCTGGTGGCGTGGCCGCTGGCAACCGGCGGTGATGCGTGCCGCTCAAACCGGCCCGAGCCCGCGCACCGTGCTCGACGACCTCAAGCGCGCCTGCCAGGCCAATGACTCCCACGCCACCCGCCAGGCCCTCGACGCCTGGGCCCGTCAACAACCGGAAACCCTGGCCGACATGGCCGCCCGCTTCGTACCGCTGTCCGACGCCCTCGACGGCCTGAACGGCGCGCTGTACAGCGAAACCGGCCAGTATTGGCAAGGTGACGAATTGTGGCGGGCGATCAAGGCGATCCCGATTGCCGAACGGGTTCAGGATCCGGTCGGCGACAGTGGGTTGCCGCCACTTTATCCGAAATAATGCCGGACCAAAGATCATGCCAAACCTGTAGGAGCCGGCTTGCCGGCGAAACCGTCTTCGATCTTGCGCAGCCCTCCAGGCCGCCATCGCTGGCAAGCCAGCGCCTACGGGCCGAGGGTGTTTGACAGAATGGGGGCTACTCCCAACCTGAAAGGACAAAGGCATTCAGCATCCCGCTCTGTTTGCCAGTAAACTCTTCCCCCTTTCGCCGCCTTCATTTTTCACGCGGCCATTACCTATTTTGTAGCGGAGTCCGCCTTGCGCTTGTTTCACACCTCCGACTGGCACCTTGGGCAGAACCTGCACGGCCAGGATCGCGATTTCGAACACGGCTGTTTTCTCGACTGGCTGCTGCGTCAATTGAAGCTCGATCAGCCGGACGTGCTGTTGATCGCCGGTGATATCTTCGACACGGTCAATCCTCCGGTCAAAGCCCAGGAACGCCTCTACGACTTCATCGTCAGCGCCCACGAACAGCAGCCATTGCTGACCATCGTGATGATTGCCGGCAACCACGATTCCGGCTCGCGGATCGAACTGCCCGCGCCGTTGATGCGCCGCCTGCGCACCCATGCGCTCGGTCGTGTGCTGTGGCTGGATGACGGGCAACTGGATGCCGAGCGCCTGCTGTTGCCGCTGCCGGACGCCAAGGGCAAAACCGTCGCCTGGTGCCTGGCGCTGCCATTCCTGCGCCCTGCCGAAGTCACCGGCGCGCATCTGGGCGACAACTACCTGCGTGGCATTGGCCAGGTCCATGAATGGCTGATCGAGGCGGCGAACGCAAAGCGCAAGAAAGGCCAGGCGCTGATCGCCATCAGCCACGCGCACATGGCGGGCGGTTCGGTGTCGGAAGACTCCGAGCGCAGCCTGATCATTGGCAATGCCGAAGCCCTGCCCGCCAGCCTGTTCGGGCCGAGCATCAGTTACGTTGCCCTCGGTCACTTGCACAAGCCGCAGAAGGTCAACGGCGAAGAACGCATCCGCTACAGCGGCTCGCCGATTCCGCTGTCGTTCTCCGAGATCAGCTATCAGCACCAGATTCTGGACATCAGGCTCGACGGCGAAACCCTGGTCAGCGTCGAGCCGAAAATGATCCCCCGCGCGGTCAACCTGCAACGCATCGGCCCGGCGCCATTGAGCGAGATCCTGTTGCAACTGGCGGACCTGCCGAACATCGACCTGTTGGCCGACATCCAGCGTCAGCCGTGGCTGGAGGTGCGGGTGCGCCTTGATGAACCGCAGCCCGACCTGCGCAATCAAGTGGAAACCGCCCTGCAAGGCAAGGCCGTGCGCCTGGTGCGCATCGCCGCCGAGTACGCCGGCAACGGCAGCCGGGACGGCATCGAGGATGGCAACACACTGATCGAGCTGGACCAGCTCACGCCTCAGGAACTGTTCAGCCGCGCCTGGCAGGACAACTACGGCAGCGAGGTCGACGAGCAGACCCTCAAGGACTTTGCCGAGCTGTTGCAGGACGTGCAGATGGAGAGCGAACAGCCATGAAAATCCTCGCGATCCGCCTGAAAAACCTCGCCTCGCTGGCCGGGCCGTTTGAAATCGACTTTACCGCCGAACCCCTGGCCAGTGCCGGACTGTTTGCCATCACCGGCCCCACCGGTGCTGGAAAAAGCACCCTGCTCGATGCGCTGTGTCTGGCGCTGTTTGGCGCCGTACCACGCCTGAACAACACCGGCCGCGACGCCAAGGTACCGGACGCCGACGGCGAAATCGGCACGGGTGACCCGCGGACCCTGCTGCGTCGCGGCACGGGCGAAGGTTATGCGGAAGTGGATTTCGTCGGTGTCGACGGCCGTCGTTACCGCGCTCGCTGGGAGGCCAATCGTGCTCGGGACAAGGCCGCTGGCAAGCTGCAGGCCAGCCGCCAGAGCTTGCGTGACATCGATCAGGATCAATTGCTCGCCAGCCAGAAAGGCGAATACAAAACTCAGCTCGAAACCGCGCTGGGGCTGAACTTCGAACAGTTCACCCGCGCCGTGCTGCTGGCGCAAAGCGAGTTCAGCGCATTTCTCAAGGCCGACGACAACGACCGCAGCGAGCTGCTGGAAAAACTCACCGACACGGCGCTCTACACGCGTCTCGGTCGTCGGGCCTTCGACAAGACCAAGGAGGCGCGCGAAGCCCATAAGCTGTTGCAGGACCAGGCCACCGGGGTCACGCCCCTGTCGCCTGAAGCCCGAGCCGAGCTCGATGAGCGCTTCAATGAAGCTCAGCAACAACTTAAAACCCAACAGGCGCAGCTCAAGCAGTTGGAGTTGCAACACACCTGGCTCAAGGACCTGCGGCGATTGCAGGACGAACATCTGGCCGCCAGCGAACAACTGCAATCGGCCCAGACCCACTGGGAAGCCCTGGCCAGCGAGCGTTTGAGGCTGACTCGCCTCGAGCAACTGGCTCCGCAACGGCACCAGTTCGCCCGTAAAGCCGAGGTCGATGGGCTGCTGACGCCGTTGGCGGCGCAAATTGCCCTGCATGCGCAGCAACATGGCGAACTCGGCGAGCGCCAGACGCAGCTTGAGCAACAGCTCAGCGCTGCCCGAATCGCATTGAGCGAAGCGCAACAACGGCAAACTGTCAGCGCGCCGTTGCTGCGCCAGGCCTTCGAAGCCCAAAGCACCCTCGCCCGCCTGGCCAAGGACACCGCCGTCAGTGCCGAGGCAAAGCAAAATGCCGAGCAGGCCTGCACCCAGGGCCAGAGCACGATTCAGACCTTGCTCGATCAGCAGGCCCGTGGCGACGGGCACCTGCAGCGCATCAACAGCGAGCTGGAACAAAGCATTCATCTGGCACCGTTGAGCGATGCCTGGAGTGCCTACCGTGATCGCCTGCAACAGTTGATGGTGATCGGCAACCGGCTGAATCAGGGCCAGGCCGAACTGGCCGGCCTCGAGCAAAACGCCACAAGCGCCGAACAAACGCTCACCGCACAGAAGCAGCAACTGGAGGTGCTGTTCAAGGAGGCCGGCGCCGAACCGGATGCCGTCGCCGAGCAGATCGGCATTCTGGGCAGCCTGTTGCAAGACAACCGCAAACAACTGCATGCCGTCGAAGACCTTGCGCGCTTGTGGGCCAGCCAGCAAGAACTGGACAAGCGCGGCGCCGAGCTGCAACAGCGTCAGCTCACCGCGCAACAGGAACGTGAACGCCTGACCCAGGACGGGGTCAAGACCAAGGCGGAACTGAGCGTTGCCGAACAGACCCTCAACGTCACTCGCGAACTGCTGGAGCGTCAGCGTCTGGCGCGCAGCGCCAGTGTCGAAGAGCTGCGCGCGCAGCTGCAGGACGACCAGCCATGCCCGGTCTGCGGCAGCAACGAGCATCCGTATCATCAGCCTGAAGCGCTGCTGCAAAGCCTCGGTCGTTTTGATGAGAGCGAACAGGCCAACGCCCAGAAGGCCGTCGACCTGCTCAAGGAAAAGCTCACTGACTTGCGAGCTGAAGTCGGCGGGCTGATCGCCCAGCAAAAGGAACTGCTGCAACAGCAGGAGCAACTGGCGACCCAGCAGCAAGCCCTCGCCCCGAGCCTGGAAGCGCACTCGCTGGCTGCCCAACTGCTGAATCAGGATGCCGGCAAACGCGACGCCTGGCTCCTCCAGCAAAACAGTCAGCTCAACCAGAGCATCAGCCAGGACGAACAACGGCAGAGCGCGCTGCTCACGTTGCAACAGGATGCCGCGCGCCTGACCCAGCAACTGCGTCATGCCGAAACCGCGTACCAGCAAGCGGCCCAGCACCTTGGCAATCAACAGCGCGAACTGGGCAACGACCGCCAGCGCCTGGACGAAGAACTCAAGGCATTCGCCAGCCTGCTGCCGGCCGAGACCCTGCAAGCGCTGCGCGTCGAACCGGCCGCGACCTTCATGCAGCTCGACCGGCAGATCGCCGAGCGCCTGGCGCAACTCGAACAACAAAAGGAAGAGCTGGCCGAGCAGCAACAGCGCCAGCAACACCTGGAGAAGGAACAGGATCGCCAGCAAAGCCGCGTGCAGCAATTGCAGGCCGCCGAACAGCAGTTCACCGGGCTGGCCGAGCAGCAACAGGCGAGCCAGCACACACTCGGTCAATTACTCGGCGAACACAGCAGCGCCGAGCATTGGCAGCAGCAACTGGAACAGGCCGTGGAACAGGCGCGCAGCGCCGAAGCCAACACGGCGCAGACACTGCAAAGCGTCCTCACGCAGTCAGTACAAATCGCCGCCGAGTTCAAGGCCCAGCAAGAACGTTTGCACGCACTGGAAGGTGAAGAACGAGAACTCGCCAGCAAAATCGGCGACTGGCGTGCACGCCATCCCGAGTTGGATGACGGCGGCCTCGAAGACTTGCTGCTCGTCGATGACACCCAGGTCAGCGAACTGCGCCAGCGCTTGCAGCACAGCGAAAAAGCCATCGAACAGGCCAGCGTCCTGGAGCAGGAGCGCGACAAGCGCTTGCTCGCTCACCAGGCACAACACAACGGCAACCTTGACGCCGAGCAGTTGGCCAGTGCGCTGATCGACCTGCAAAACCTCGCCGCCACCAGCGAGCAACACTGCGCCGAACTGCGCGCCGAGCAGGCCGAGGACCAGCGCCGGCAGAACGCCAATCAGGCCCTGGCACAGCAAATTGCCGACGCCTATAGCGAGTATCAACGCTGGGCACGCTTGAATGCGTTGATCGGCTCCGCCACCGGCGACACCTTCCGCAAGATCGCCCAGGCCTACAACCTCGACCTGCTGGTGCACCACGCCAACGTGCAATTGCGGCAACTGGTGCGCCGTTATCGCCTCAAGCGCGGCGGCAGCATGCTCGGGTTGCTGGTGATGGACACCGAGATGGGTGACGAACTGCGTTCGGTGCATTCGCTGTCCGGTGGCGAGACCTTCCTGGTCTCGCTGGCGCTGGCCCTGGGTCTGGCGTCGATGGCGTCGAGCACGCTGAAAATCGAGTCGCTGTTCATCGACGAAGGCTTCGGCAGCCTCGACCCGGAATCCCTGCAACTGGCCATGGACGCCCTCGACGGCTTGCAAGCCCAGGGTCGCAAGGTCGCGGTGATTTCCCATGTACAGGAAATGCATGAACGGATTCCGGTGCAGATTCAGGTCCGCCGTCAGGGCAACGGCCTGAGCTCCCTGGAGGTGAAATGAACACGCTGTATTCCTTCCGCCGCTGCCCGTACGCCATGCGTGCCCGCATGGCCCTGCGTTATTCGGGAGTGGCCGTGGACATCGTCGAAGTCAGCCTGAAGGCCAAGCCCGCCGAGATGCTCGCGCTGTCGGGCAAAGGCACGGTGCCGGTACTGAGCGCCGATGGCCGGGTGATCGACGAAAGCCTCGACATCATGCGCTGGGCCTTGGCACAGAGCGATCCGCAGGACTGGTTGCTCAAGGATGATCCTGACGCAGCGGCACACATCGCCCCTCTGATCGAACAGAACGATCAGGCGTTCAAGGTGCACTTGAATCGCTACAAGTACGCCGAGCGTTATCCCGAGCAACCGATGGAGGTTTATCGCAGCGAGGGTGAGGTGTTCTTGCGCAAGCTGGATCAGTTGCTCGAAGGGCGGGACTATTTGCTGGCGGACCATCCGAGTCTGGCGGATGTGGCGTTGATGCCGTTCGTACGGCAGTTTGCGCATGTGGATCGCGAGTGGTTCGCGCAGACACCTTACCTGCGCTTGCAGGTGTGGCTACAGCGGCTTTTGGAGTCGGACCTGTTCACATCAATCATGAAGAAATAACCACCCCCTGTAGGAGCCGGCTTGCTGGCGATGGCGTGTCAGGCACCACAGCGTCAACTGACACACCATCGCCAGCAAGCCGGCTCCTACAAAGATCCGTGGTGTGTCGAGGATTCAGGCCAGCACCCCACACATCCCGATAGCCGAGCAATCGAGCTGGAACGGGCCGAAAGCCACACTTTCACTCCTGATCGGCGGATTGCCGGCCAGCATGCCCTGGGCATTGGCGTTTTCGATGTTGCGGGCAATGTTGTGGTTGGCTTCGATGGCCCGTGCCACCGAACCCGCCGAGCCCTGTCCGATCCCCAACAGGGAGGATCCGTTGGTCATGAACGCCAGGAAGGCGATGACCCAAAGTCTGTGCCCTTTCATGCGCCGACGACTCCTGCGAGTTCAGCCTGATCAGCGCTCGCGCTTTGCGCACTGTGTTCAAACTGGATGCCGGGATGAGCGACCTGGATTGGTGCTTCAAAGCTGGATTGCGACTGGGCTGAAAGGCTGACCACCAGCACCATGGCGAGGTAAAGACCGATCGCCACATAGGCGCCGTGTTTGGCAGAAGTGAGAATTGCGCTGGCCATGATGTTCTCCGCAGGCATGTTTCAATGCCCACAGAATCGATCAAAACAGCCTGGGTAACCACTCAGGGTTATCCATAGTGACCATCAGCGTCGTTGATCATTGAGCCAGACTATTTCAGTCTTCAATAAAACTCATCAAGCGTTCGCGGCCAGCATCCGGCTCACCCGGAACGGGGTCGGCTGCCGACAAAATGGGAGTGGAATAGAGAAACAGAAGAACCAATGCCAGACGCGTCACCATGCTGCCGATCCTTGCCGTGAGGAGGAGTCAAAAAATCAGCGTCAATTTAAACGCATGGCGATATGATATCAAGCGCGACATTGATAGCAATTTGATGCTGTCGTAAATGCGTTATGCAGGAGCGACATCACTCTGATCGTTTTCGACACTCGAGTTTTCAACACAAGGGTCTTCGATCATCAGTGACTTCGCTCCTGCATAAAGGCAGGGGTGAACGTTCAGGCCTGGGTTTTGTGATCCAGCGCGGCGTAGAAGTTGGCGCTCTGTTGCAGGTACTTCTGGGTGTAGCTCTGGGTGTGTGCTTTTTTGTCGCTGATTTCAACGTTGGCACTGGCTGGCAGCGCAACGGTGGCAGAAATGGCGGATGCGGCAATGACAGAGAAGATGTTGAAGTTCATGGCGGTATTCCTCGGATTCAGTTGGCTTGCTTGCCCGGTGGGGCCGTGAAGCAAACTTAACCCTCGAGGGTTCACGCCTTGAAATGCTTTGTAGCATTACCAGATATCAGCGTCATTGATAAAAGCAGGCAGGCCCCATGAACCGGGGCCTGCGGCTTATTGACGCAGCAAAAACCTGAGGTCGCTCGGCGCGTCCATCGGCAGTTTTTGCACGGTCTTGCCCAGCAAACCGGTTTTGGCGTCGCGTTCGACGACGACAATCTGGTTGCTCTTCTGGTTGGCGATCAACAGGAATCTGCCACTCGGATCGAGGCTGAATTCCCGCGGATGATCGCCCTCCACCGCCCGGCGTTGCAGCTCGTTGAGGTGGCCGGTGGCCGGATCAATGGCAAACACCAGCAGTTGATTGGCGGTGCCACGGTTGCTGACGTAGAGGTATTTGCCGTCGGCTGAGGCATGCAGTGCCGCCGCAGCCTTGTCTGAGACCGGTTGCCCGGCGGCCAGATCGACCATCTGCGTCTGCTCGAGTTGGCCGTCGTGGTAATCGAACACTGCCACCTGGGCGCTCATTTCCATGGTCAGCCAGGCGTGTTTGCCATCGGCGCTGAACAGCAGGTGGCGGGGTCCGCTACCGGGCGGCAATTGCACGAATGCCGGAGTGGCCGGGGTCAATGGCAGTTCCGGGTTGGCCTTGGGGTCGAAGCGGTAGGCAAACACCTTGTCGGCGCCCAGATCGTTAGAGAACACGTATCTGCCGTCCGGCGACGGGATCGTCGAATGCACGTGGGCCGAGGCCTGGCGCTCGGGATTGACCCGGCTCGCCGGGTGGCTGCTCATCTGCACCACGGTTTTGAGCTTGCCATCGGCAGCCACCGGCAATACCGCGAGGGTGCCGCCCGGGTCTTCGGCCACCGAGTAATTGCTGACAAACAGATAGCTGCCATCGGCGCTGAGACTGGAATGGGTCGGCTCGCTGCCCAGGCTTTGCACCTGGTTGATCAGGCTCAGCACATGGGTCTTGGGATCAATGGCGTAACTGCTGACGCGCCCTACCGGATCGGCTTGACCTGGGCCGTTTTCGTTGACCACGAACAGGTGTCGCTGGTCCTTCGACAGGGTCAGCCACGACGGGTTTTCGCTCTTGATCACTTGCAGGGGCCGGGCATCGATCTGCCCGGTGCGGATGTCGAAAGCCAGGCGGTAGATGCCCTGGCTTTGGCCGGCGGTGTAGGAGCCCACGAGCAATTGATAGTCGTCGGCAGACGCAGCCTGAACCCCCATCGCACCGATACTGCCGGCCATCAATAGCGGCCAGAGTTTATTCATCCTCTGGTTCATCGTCATCGTTGTCGCCGCTGACGACATCGCCCAGGCAGACCAAACGGTGTTCACCCGAATCACCGATGATCAACCAGCTTTGCAGCGAGGCGTCGTATGTCGCCGCCTGAACCTGCGCCGGGGTGAATTCCCAGTGCTTGGCCGCGCGGCCGTCCATGCATTCGATATGCAGGTTGTCATCGACATCAAGGGCGAATTCGAAGGCATGCAGCCCGTCGATTTCCACCATTCCACAGTGTTCGAGGGCATTGAGCAGGGTGTCGGTTGCGGCAGTCATGGCAGTCAATCTTTGGATGGGAAAACCGCAATGATAGCTCATGCACCGCATTCCCTGTGGAAGCGAGCTTGCTCGCGATGGCGGAACATCAGTCAACATTTACATCGACTGGACTGTCGCTATCGCGAGCAAGCTCGCTCCTACAGGGATTTGTGTGTAGCCGTTAGAGTGCCTCACGCGATGGCTGGCCATCCACCAGACGCTGGATACGCAGCGGATTGCCGTTCTTCAGCGCATCCGGCAACAAACTGTCGGGGTAGTTCTGGAAACACACCGGCCGCAGGAAGCGATCGATGGCCAGTGTGCCCACCGACGTACCGCGTGCATCGGACGTTGCCGGGTAAGGTCCGCCGTGGACCATCGATTCACAGACCTCCACGCCAGTCGGGTAGCCATTGAGCAGGATTCGCCCGACCTTCTGTTCCAGCATCGCAGTCAACCCGGTGAACTGCTCGAAGTCCGCAGGCTCGCCAATGAGGGTGGCGGTCAATTGGCCGTGCAGGCCATTCAAGGCCGCCATCAGTTGCGCGTGATCGGCCACTTCAACCACTACGGTGGTCGGACCGAACACCTCCTCCTGCAGCACTTCATCGCCGTCGATCAGCAAGCTGACATCGGCGTTGAACAACTGCGGCTGCGCTTGATTGCCCTGCTGCGGATGACCGGCCAGGTGCTTGATGCCGGGATGCGCGAGCAGTTTTTGCAAGCCTTGGCCATAGCTGCTCAAGGTTCCGGCGTTGAGCATGGTTTGCGCCGGCTGATCCCCCATCAACCCAGCCACTTGCTGCACAAATGCGCTGAACGACGCAGAGCGAATGCCAACCACCAAACCGGGATTGGTGCAGAACTGCCCGCAGCCCTGAACCACCGACGCCGTCAGGTCCCGGGCGATCGTGTCCGCCCGCGCCTGCAATGCCTCGGGCAACACGATCACCGGGTTGATGCTCGACATCTCGGCGAACACCGGAATCGGTTGCGCACGTGCCGCGGCCATGTCGCACAAGGCTCGACCGCCCTTGAGCGAACCGGTGAAACCCACGGCCTGAATCGCCGGATGCTTGACCAGTGCCTCGCCGACACCCGCACCGTAGATCATGTTGAACACGCCCGCTGGCATGCCGGTTTTCTCGCCAGCACGAATGATTGCGTCGGCCACACGTTCAGCCGTGGCCATGTGACCGCTGTGGGCCTTGAACACCACCGGGCACCCGGCGGCCAGCGCCGATGCGGTATCGCCGCCGGCAGTGGAGAACGCCAACGGAAAGTTGCTGGCACCGAACACGGCCACAGGTCCCAGGCCGATACGGTATTGGCGCAGGTCCGGACGCGGCAACGGCTGACGCGCAGGTAATGCCCGGTCGATCCGTGCGCCGTAGAAATCACCGCGACGCAAGACTTTGGCAAACAGGCGCATCTGGCCGCTGGTGCGTCCACGCTCGCCTTGAATCCGGCCTGCGGGCAACGCCGTTTCGCGGCAGACCACAGCGACAAAATCATCACCGAGGGCATCCAGCTCATCGGCAATGGCATCGAGAAACTGCGCCCGTCGCTCCGCGCTCAGGCTGCGATAGGCCGGATACGCGGACGCCGCCGCGGTGGCCGCCGCAGCGACTTCCTGCGCTGTTGCCTGATAAAAATCGCCGGGCAAGGCCTCGCCCGTCGTCGCATCGACACTCTGCAGCTTGATGCTACCGGCAGCGCTGCGTTGGCCGCCGATGTAGTTGTGACCAAGAATCCGGGTCATGGGTAACTCCTCAAAGTGTGCCGACGGTGCCGGGCTCGAAAGCCGCTGCGACCGGTGCGATACCGTTGATCAACGGCGCGCCGAATTCGGCCTGGGTGATCTCGAACACGTCACCCGGTTGCGTGCGAATGCCGTCGGCAAAGGACAGGGTTGCGGTGCCGAAGAAGTGAATGTGCACATCCCCCGGGCGCAGGAACTGGCTGTACTTGAAATGATGGAATTCCAGGTTGGCGAGGCTGTGGCACATGTTCGCTTCGCCACTGAGAAACTCGTTCTGCCACAGCACTTCGCCGTCGCGCAGGATGCGGCTGGTGCCCGCCAGATGCTGCGGCAGTTCGCCAACCCGCAGTTCCGGGCCATAGCTGCAACTGCGCAGTTTCGAGTGAGCCAGATACAGGTAGTTCTTGCGCTCCATGACGTGATCGGAAAACTCGTTGCCCACGGCAAAACCCAGGCGGTACGGTTTGCGGTCATGACCAATCACGTACAGGCCGCTGATCTCGGGCTCTTCACCGGCATCTTCGGCAAACGGTGGCAGAGGAAAAGGTTGGCCTGGCCGCACGACAATGCTGCCGTCGCCTTTGTAGAACCATTCCGGTTGCACACCGGCTTCATCAGCCGCCGGTTTGCCGCCCTCCACACCCCATTTGAAGATGCGCATGGTGTCGGTCATCACCGCTTCGTCGCCGCCTTGCTGATGCATCTTGTCCCGGGCCGATGCGCTGCCCAGATGGGTCAGGCCTGTGCCGCTGATCAGCATGTGCGCCGGATCCGGATGGTCCAGCGGCGGCAGGATGCGCCGTTTCGTCAGCAGTTCGGCATAGTCATGGCTGATGCCCAGCCCCAGATCTTGCACCTGTTGCTCAAGGCTGGCGCCCGCCTCGATCGCCGCCAATGCCAGATCGCGAACCGTGCGCGCGTCCTGCACTTCACGGACCAGGCCCGCCTCGACAACGCCGACACGGCGTTCGCCGTTACTCAACTCGAATTGAACCAAACGCATGAATTTTCTCCTGTTAACTCAGAACCTGGGCAAGCACTACTCCCTGTGGGAGTGGCGGTGCGGCGATCCGACTTGCCCGCGATGACGGCGGCACATTGAACATTGATGTGCCAGACAGATTGCTATCGCGGGCAAGCCCGCTCCCACAGGGTTAGTGGTGATTTCCTGATTTGTGTCAGCTACGTGACGCCCCGCGTGCACTCGCCGCAAACTCATCGGCTGGCAATACGTGCTGGCGTTCCAGCAAGCGATACACCACCCCGGTCAACACCAGCCCGAACACCATCACGCCAGACAGGAAGTACAGGCCCGAAGCCAGGTTGCCGGTGTATTCCTTGAGGGCGCCGATCACGAATGGACCGAGGTAGCCACCGAGGTTGCCCACCGAGTTGATCAAGGCGATCCCCGCCGCTGCACTGGCGCCGGCAAAGAAGCGGCCCGGCAGGGTCCAGAACACGGCCGTGCAGGAGAACAGTGCGAATGCCACCAGGCACAACGCCGCCAGCTGCAGCACCGGCACCGACAGCCAGGCGCTGAGGAACAGACCAATCGCACCCAGCACGTAAAGCACCGCGAGGTGGCCGTAGCGGTCGTTCAAGCGGTCGGAACTGCGCGGGATGATCAGCAGACCGACGATGCCAAAGATGTACGGCACCGCCGAGACGAATCCGGTCACCAGGTCGCTGCCACCGAACTGCTTGATCAAGGTCGGCAGCCACAACCCCAGGCCATAGATGCTCAGGGTCACCGGCAGGTAGAACAGCGCCAACAGCAACACGCGCTTGTCCTTGAGGGCGTGCAGCGGATTGCCATGGCGGGTCTGGCCGTACGCGTCCAGATCCTTTTTCAGCTCGCCGCTCAGCCAGTCCTTTTCCGCCTGGTCCATCCACTTCACCTGTTGCGGGCCGTCCGGCAGGTAACGCAGCACCGGCCAGGTCAACAGGATCGCCGGGGTGCCGATGACGATGAACAGCCATTGCCAGCCGTGCAGCCCCAGCACACCGTCCATGCCCAGCAAGCCACCGGACACCGGGCCGGTGATCATCATCGCAATGGGCTGCGAGAGGATGAACAACCCGAGGATCTTGCCGCGATGGCGCACCGGGAACCATTGGGTGATGTAGTACAGAACGCCCGGGAAGAACCCGGCCTCGGCGGCACCGAGCAGAAAACGCATCACATAGAAGCTGTTCGGCCCCTGGACGAACGCCATGCCGATGGTGATGGCGCCCCAGGTGACCATGATTCGCGCGAACCAGCGTCGGGCACCGAAGCGATCGAGCATCAGGTTGCTGGGGATTTCCAGCAGGAAGTAACCAATGAAGAACAGCCCTGCGCCGAGGCCGTAAGCCGCATCACCCAGGCCGATGTCGGCGCCCATGTGCAGCTTGGCGAACCCCACGGCGGAGCGGTCCACATAGGCGATCAGGTATAGCAGGATCAGGAAGGGAATCAGTTTCAGCGTGATGCGACGGATAAGCCGCAGTTCCTGGCTCATGAGATCGGTCTCCGATTGTTGTTGTTATGGAACCTCGGGGGACGCCTCTCGCGAAATGCTCGCCAGGGCCATCCCTCCGTTTGAGCCGACTATATAGTAATACTATTTACTCAACAACACTTCCAAACAGCGCGAATTGCGCTTATGTTACCCCTCAGCTCGAACAATATAGTCATACAATAAGAGATCGATCATGTCTGATAAGAAACCCACCCTGCGCTCCGCCCAATGGTTTGGCACGGCCGACAAGAACGGCTTCATGTACCGCAGCTGGATGAAGAATCAGGGCATCGCCGACCACCAGTTCCATGGCAAGCCGATCATTGGCATCTGCAACACCTGGTCGGAACTGACCCCGTGCAACGCGCACTTCCGCCAGATTGCCGAGCACGTCAAACGTGGTGTGATCGAGGCCGGGGGCTTTCCGGTAGAGTTTCCGGTGTTCTCCAACGGTGAATCGAACCTGCGCCCTACCGCCATGCTCACCCGCAACCTGGCGAGCATGGACGTGGAAGAAGCCATTCGCGGCAACCCGATCGACGGCGTCGTGCTGCTGACCGGTTGCGACAAGACCACCCCGGCATTGCTGATGGGCGCGGCCAGTTGCGACGTACCGGCCATCGTCGTGACTGGCGGGCCGATGCTCAACGGCAAGCACAAGGGCAAGGACATCGGCTCCGGCACCGTGGTCTGGCAGCTCAGCGAACAGGTCAAGGCCGGCACCATCAGCATCGATGACTTCCTCGCGGCCGAGGGCGGCATGTCCCGCTCGGCCGGTACCTGCAACACCATGGGCACCGCCTCGACCATGGCCTGCATGGCCGAAGCGCTCGGTACTTCCCTGCCCCACAACGCGGCAATTCCCGCCGTTGATGCACGCCGCTACGTGTTGGCGCACATGTCCGGCATGCGAGCCGTGGAGATGGTGCGCGAAGACTTGAAGCTGTCGAAGATCCTGACCAGGGAAGCCTTCGAGAACGCCATTCGGGTCAATGCCGCCATCGGCGGTTCGACCAACGCGGTGATCCACTTGAAAGCCATCGCCGGTCGTATCGGCGTGGAGCTGGACCTGGACGACTGGACCCGTATCGGTCGCGGCATGCCGACCATCGTCGACCTGCAACCGTCGGGGCGCTTCCTGATGGAAGAGTTCTACTACGCCGGTGGCTTGCCGGCGGTGTTGCGTCGTCTCGGCGAAGCCAATCTGATCCCGAACCCGAACGCCTTGACCGTCAACGGCAAGTCCATCGGCGAGAACACCAGGGACGCGCCGATCTATGGCGAAGACGAAGTGATCCGCACCCTCGACAACCCAATCCGCGCCGATGGCGGCATCTGTGTGTTGCGCGGCAACCTGGCACCGCTCGGGGCCGTGCTCAAGCCGTCCGCCGCCACGCCCGAACTGATGCAGCATCGCGGCCGCGCTGTGGTGTTCGAGAACTTCGACATGTACAAGGCGCGAATCAATGACCCGGAGCTGGACGTGGATGCCGACTCGATCCTGGTGATGAAAAACTGCGGGCCGAGGGGTTATCCCGGCATGGCCGAAGTGGGCAACATGGGCTTGCCGGCCAAGCTGCTGGCCCAGGGCGTGACCGACATGGTGCGTATTTCCGATGCGCGCATGAGCGGCACGGCATACGGCACCGTTGTCCTGCACGTCGCCCCCGAAGCCGCCGCTGGCGGACCGCTGGCTGCGGTGAAGGAAGGTGACTGGATCGAACTCGATTGCGCCAGCGGCCGCTTGCACCTGGATATTCCGGACGCCGAACTGGCCGCGCGCATGGCCGATCTGCAACCGCCACAGCAGTTGCTGGTGGGTGGCTACCGTCAGTTGTACATCGACCACGTGCTGCAAGCGGACCAGGGTTGCGACTTCGACTTCCTGGTCGGCTGCCGCGGAGCCGAAGTGCCGCGCCACTCCCACTGACACCACCGCCCCCTGTAGGAGCTGGCTTGCCAGCGAAAGCGGCAGTCAGTCACCAGCGATGTTGACTGTGCCGCCATCTTCGCTGGCAAGCCAGCTCCTACAGTGTCTTATCCTTGCCTCAAGATTGTGCCGCGCCTGCTATCATGCGCGACACCTATTCGCACAGGACCGCGCCGTTCCCCATGGATTACCGCAAACCCTCCGACCGCAAAAGCATGCACTCGCGCATCGTCCAGGAACTGGGGATGCAGATCGTCTCGGGACGTTTCCTGCCGGACGACAAACTGCCCGCCGAAGCGCTGTTGTGCGAAGAATATGCGGTCAGCCGACCGGTGCTGCGTGAAGCCACCCGGGTACTGGTTGCCAAGGGCCTGGTGTATTCCCGCCCGCGGGTCGGTACCGTGGTCAAGCCGCGCAAGGACTGGCACATGCTCGACCCGGACGTGCTGCACTGGTTGATGCAGAGCAGTCCGCAGAATCAGTTTTTTGACCTGCTGACCAGTGTGCGCAGCATCATCGAACCGGCCGCTGCCGCCCTCGCCGCACAGTTCGCCACGGAAGCGGACATTGCCTCCATCGGTGAAGCCTACCAGCGCATGGAAGCCGCGCCGACGCCGGAGGCGCTGTTACAGCCTGACCTGGATTTCCACAGCCGCATCGCCGATGCAACGCACAACGACTTGCTGGCCAACCTGTGCAACATGCTCTCGGTGGCCATCGCCGAAGCCTTGAAGCATTCGAACCAGCGACCGAACCTGCATGAACTGGCGCTGCCCCGGCACAAGGCGATCCTGACCGCCATCGAAAACCGCGACGCCCTCGGCGCGCGGCATGCGACGCTGGTGCAGCTGGATGATGCGCGTAGTGCGTTGAATGTGGTGCTGGGCAGCGATCCTGCCTAAACGCGCCCCTGTAGGAGCCGGCTTGCTGGCGATGGTGTGTCAGCGACATTGATGTTGACTGGCACACCATCGCCAGCAAGCCGGCTCCTACAAGGGGGTGTTTATCGGCAGATGTAAAAAAGCCGCAACCTCAGGTTGCGGCTTTTTCATTTCAGCGATCGATCAGTGAGCGAACAACGAGTTGCCCTTCTGCCCTGCCAGCTTCTCAGGCTTGATCAGGAACCGTGCCAGTGCCGGCAACAGCCACAGCGCACCGAACATGTTCCACAACAGCATGAAGGTCAGCATCAGCCCCATGTCGGCCTGGAACTTGATGGCCGAGAAGATCCAGGTGCACACGCCGATGGCCAGGCACAGACCGGTGAACAGCACAGCCTTGCCGGTGGACTTCAGCGTCTGGTAGTACGCCTCTTGCAGCGGCAGGCCGGCACGCAGGAAGCTTTCCAGGCGGCTGTAGATGTAGATGCCGTAGTCCACGCCGATCCCCACCCCAAGCGCCACGACCGGCAGGGTCGCCACTTTCACACCGATGCCCATGAAGGCCATCAGGGCGTTGCCGAGTACCGAAGTCAGCACCAGCGGCAGCACGATGCACAGAGTCGCCGCCCAGGAGCGGAAGGTGATCATGCACATGACCGCAACACAGATGTACACCAGGATCAGGATGGTCAGCTCGGACTTCTTGATCACCTCGTTGGTGGCCGCCTCGATACCGGCGTTACCAGCCGCGAGGATGAACTCCAGGCCTTCCTTGTTGTTTTCCCTGGCAAACTCCTGCACCGCATGCACCGCACGATCCAGGGTCTCGGCCTTGTGATCGTTGAGGAACACCAGCACCGGCGCCAGGGAACAGCTGTTGTTGTACAGGCCATCAGCGCGGGCAATGGAGTTGTTCAGCACATCAGGGTTACGCGACAGGGTTTCCCATTTCAGGTTGCCCTCGTTCATGCCCTTGATCATCTGCTTGGACACGGTCACCAGCGAGATCGCCGACTGCACGCCCTCGGTGTTCTGCATCTTCCACATCAACTCGTCGATCGGCGCCATGGCTTCGTAGCGCGAGCAACCTTCGGCCTTGGTCTTGACCATCACCACCAACACATCGGAACTGGTGGAGTAGTTGTTGATGATGAAGTTGTTGTCCTTGTTGTAGCGCGAGTCCGGACGCAGCTCCGGGGCACCCTGGTCGAGGTCGCCGATCTTCAGGTTCTGGCTGTACCAGAGGCCGCCACCAAAGGCGATCAGCGCCAGCAGAATGGAAACCGGTGCGACTTTGGCACTGGCGAAATTCGCCAGCAGGCGCCAGAACGGATGTTCACGGGTGGCGTCTTTCTTGCTGCGGGCCACGGCACGCTTGCTGATGCCGACATAGGAAATCGCCACCGGCAGCAGGATCAGGTTGGTGAACACGATCACCGCCACGCCGATGGACGCGCCAATCGCCAGCTCACGGATCACGCCGATATCGATGATCAGCAACGTGATGAAACCCACCGCATCGGCGAGGATCGCGATCATCCCCGGCAGGAACAACTGACGGAAAGTCCGGCGCGCCGCCGTCAGGGCGTTATCCGCTTCACTCGATTGCAGGGCGATGCCGTTGATCTTCTGTACGCCGTGGGAAATACCGATGGCGAAAATCAGGAACGGCACCAACATCGAATAGGGGTCGAGCCCGAAGCCGAAGAAGTGCATCAACCCCAATTGCCAGACCACCGCCACCAGCGTCGCGCTCAACACGGCGACGGTACTGCGCAGGCAGTTGGTGAACCACAGCAGGAGGATCAGGGTGATGACGAAGGCGACACCGAAGAACATCACCACCATCACCAGGCCGTCGATCAGGTCGCCGACTTTCTTGGCGAAACCGACGATGTGGATCTTCACATTCGGGTTCTGTGCTTCGAACTTGGTGCGGATCTTGTCTTCAAGCTCGTGGGAGAACTTGCGATAGTCCAGCGCCAGCAGCTTGCCCTGGTCTTGCGGGTCCGGGTAGGACTCCAGCAACGGAATGTCGACGATGCTCGACTTGAAGTCGTTGGACACCAGCCGCCCGACCTGACCGGACTTGAGCACGTTGTTGCGCAGCAAATCGAGGCTGGCCTGGGAGCCGTTGTAGCTTTGCGGAATCACTTCACCGCCGGCGAAGCCCTCTTCCGTCACTTCGGTCCAGCGTACGCTCGGACTCCACAACGACTTGAGGCCGGAACGGTCGACACCGGAGATATAGAACACCTCGTCGTTGATCTGACGCAGGGTCTCCATGTACTCCTTGGAGAAGATATCGCCGTCGGTGGCCTCCACCGAGATCCGCACGGTGTTGCCCAGGTTTGCCAGATCGTTGCGGTGCTCCATCATCTTCTGGATGAAGGGATGCTCGAGTGGGATCATTTTTTCGAAACTGGTGGACGGACGAATCAGCGTGGCCTGCCAGAACAGGAAAATGCTGACCAGCAGACAGATCGTGATCACTGCCGGGCGGTTGTTGAAGATCAGGCGCTCGAGGAACGTCGCCTTGTCCTGGTGATGAGTACTCAAGGAAGTCATAGCTCCGCCTTCTTGTTATTAACCCGGCTCATTTACCCGACTCGATGCCGTTCGGCGAAGTGACGCGAACGCCGCCCTGCCCGGCCAGAACCAGATTGCCATTGCCTGCCGCAGTCACTGCCGAGACGGAAATACGGTCCGGACGGTTGACCACCGTGAAGGTTTCGCCATCGTCACTGCTGCGAATCACCGAGCCGCCGTTGCCGACGATCACGATGGAACCATCGTCGAGCAGCGTGCCGCCGGACAGCCCGAACTCCAGGTCGCCACGCTCGGCCTTGAGCTCGACTTGCTCCCAGGTGCTGCCGAAATCCGTGGAACGGTAAAGGTTGCCGCGCAATCCGTAGGCCAGCAGCGTATTGGGCTGTGCCGTACCGATCACGCCAAACAGCGAGCCTTCATACGGACCTTCGAGTTTCTCCCAGGTCTGGCCCCAGTCGGCGGAGCGGAACATGCTGCCCTGCTCGCCGACGATGAATAGCCCGGCATCCTTGACCGCCGTAATGGCGTTGAGGTGGTACTGGTCTTCGTTGTCCAGGCGGTCGCTGGCGTCTTCCCAATGCTTGCCACCGTCGGTGGTTTCCATCAGCGAGCCGTAAGCGCCCACGGCAAAGCCGCTGTTGACGTCCTGGAACCAGACGTCGAGCAGCGGCGATTCGCGTTTCAGATCTTCGAATTGCCGGGTCCAGGTCGCGCCGCCATCCTCGCTGGCGAGGATCTGCGCGTCATGGCCGACGGCCCAGCCGTGCTTGTCATCGACAAAGAACACCGACGTGAGCAGGGCCCGGGTCGGGACCTTGGCCTGGGTCCAGGTGGCGCCCTGGTCATCGGAATACAGGATGTGCCCACGATCCCCGACCGCCACCAGGCGCTTGCCGGCGTGGACGACATCGAGCATCAGGCTTTTGGAAGCCTTGCCAGATTCAATGGAATAAACAACGTCGGATGCTGGCGCCGCCGCGGCCAGCGCAGGAGCCGACAGCATGGCAGAGCCCAACAGCGAGAGCGCTGTAGCCAGCAACGCGAATTTGCGTAGTGCCGGCGGGCGGCAGATACCCACACCCATGACAGGCTCACTCATAGACCTTCCCCCATTATTATTGTTAGGTCGTTCAACCTTTTTGGGCGCCGCAAGGGTGCGTGTCTGAACCGCTGTTTCAGAGCATAGTCCTGAAACCCGCAATCCAGAGCCCCTTCGGAAGCTGGCTTATCCTATCGGTGTTTTTTAATGTCTGACAATCGACGCCACGTTATGTTTTGTTAACCGGGGGGGATGGGGGGGGTGTTCTGAATGATAGGGTATCAGGTGGGGTGATTGCGGTTTTGGGGGTGGTTGTGTTCGGTGTGCATATCCGTTGCTGCGGTAACGGCGGCTTAGGGTTCCGCCCTTACGGCGGGTTACTTGGAAAAGCCCCAAGTAACCAAGGGCTCTTGCCCCTTTCGTTCGG
>NZ_AKJJ01000077.1:0-17559 GCF_000282395.1 Pseudomonas sp. GM55
TACCGAAGAAACGGATATGTACGCAGTCAGGAGGGAATATCCAAAGCCAAAGACATGAACTGACTGATCCGCGCCCGCAACCACCGCTCCGCCGGATCATTGTCATGCACCCCGCTCCAGGCCATCGACAACTGCGCCGCCTCGATCTCGAACGGCGGATCCTCAGCCCGCAACCCACACCCCTCCACCAACGCACACGCCGCATAATCCGGCACCGTGGCAATCATCTCGGTGCCCGCGAGCAACGCCCGCAACCCACTGAACTGCGGCACCCCCAGCACCACGCGACGACTACGCCCGACCTTCGCCAGATCCAGATCGATATTGCCACTCAAGTCCCCCGAGAACGACACCATCGCATGGGGCCGCTCACAGTACTCGTCCAGGGTCAGCGTCCCCGGCCGGGTATCGCCGCGCAGCACTTTGCAGGGAATATCACGCAGCTTCTTGCGCTTGGCATTGGCCGGCAGATCCGTGGTGTAGCTCACGCCCACCGAAATTTCCCCCGACGCCAGCAGCGCCGGCATCAACAGATAATTGGCCCGCCGCACGACCACGACGATGCCCGGTGCTTCCTCTTGCAACTGGCGCAACAACGGTGGAAACAGGCCGAACTCGGCATCGTCCGACAGCCCGATGCGAAACACATCGCAACTGGTCGCCGGATCGAATTCCCTGGCCCGGCTGACCGCGCCGGAAATGGTGTCCATCGCCGGCTGCAATTCCTTGAGAATCGCCAACGCGCGCGCCGTCGGTTCCATGCCGCGACCGTTGCGCAGCAGCAACGGGTCGTCGAACAGATCGCGCAAACGCCCCAGCGCGGCACTCACCGCCGGTTGCCCCATGAACAGTTTTTCCGCAACGCGGGTCAGGTTCTTTTCGAACATCAGAGCTTCGAAAATCACCAGCAGGTTCATGTCGACGCGACGCAGATCGTTACGGTTCATAGGCACGGGTTCCTTGTTTGTTCGGCCAGGCGCGAGTGCGGTGGACTTTACTCGATCAACGGCACGTTTGCCGCTCGTTTGTACGGCCCGTATTCCACCGGCACCCACTCGAAATGCTTGCCTTCGGCGGTGATATGACCGATGCCGGGGAACGGCAAATGCGCAGCCGTCACCCAGGTCTTGCTGGCGGCAGCGGCACTGAACACCTGGTTGCGACTGTTGATCGCCTGTTGGCTATTGACGTCGAAACCGATCGATACCTCAGGGTGCAGGAACTGCACGGCGAGGTTGTGCACCAGGTCCCCCATGAACAGGATGCTTTGCCCTTGGGAGGTGAAACGGTAGGTGGTGCTGCCCGGCGTGTGCCCGGCTTCCAGTTGCGCCTCGACCACACCCGGCAGTGGTGACTGACCGGGGGTGAAGGTCTTGAACCGGCCGGCGGCAACGTAAGGGGCAGTGGAATCCTGGGCGATTTTGAAGTAGCCCTTGGCCGCTTCCGGCGCCTTGGCCAATGCCTGCGGGTCGAGCCAGTAGTCGGCTTCGGCCTTGGCCGCATACACCGTGGCATTGGCGAACACCGGTTGCTGCTGGCCGTCCACCAGACCGCAGACGTGATCCAGGTGCAGGTGAGTGATCAGGATGGCGTCCACCTGCTCCGGTTTGTAGCCGGCCGCTTGCAGGTTGGCCGGGAGCTGGCCGGCAGTAGAACCGATGCACTGCCCTGCCCCGGTATCAATCAGCACAAGCTGTTTACCGGTGTTGACCAGAAACGCGTTGAAGGCGGTCTGCACACCCGGGGTTTCAATCGAACGACGGGCCAGCAGAGCGCGGATCTGGCTCTGGCTCATGCCTTGCAGCAGCTTCGGCGACAAGTCGTTGTAGCCGTCGAACAACGCCGTCACCTCGTAATCCCCCAGCGCCAGCCGGAAGTAACCGGGTACTTGCGTGCCCACCTGCGCGGGCGCCTGGGCCAGCGCGCTGGCGGATATCAGAACCAGGCCAATGGCCCCCAGCGTTCCCTGCCATGTCCGTTTCATCTGTTCACCTTTTTCAAGCCAACCGGCGGTCCGTGATGGCCCGCTCCCTGCTGCGCATCTTGTGCCCATCGCCATTGCTCACACTTGCAGCGTTGTGCTGTGTTCACGCCTTCGGGGATGGAATTAACAACGTTTAACTCGTCAGACACTGAGGACAACTCCAACAATGAAGCCCTCAGCGCAGAACTGTTTTTTTCCAGAGTGACGGTGCTGATCGCTCAAACCGGGCGCCAGTGCTTTTCCTCCCCCGACCGGACAATGGCCATGGCTTACCCACAGCACACCACCGCCCGCGCACATGCCAGCGAACCTCGCAAGACCAGCACCGGCGGCCTCAGCCCGCAGCGCGAAAAACTGGTTAAACAACTGATCCTCGAACGCCTCGGTGACAGCCTTGAAGTCACCGAACTGGCACAGGCCTGCGCCCTCTCGCGCAGTCACTTCTCCCGCGCTTTCAAGTGCAGCACCGGCTTCTCGCCGCAGGACTGGATACGCCAGCAACGCATCACCCTGGCCAAGCAATTGATCCAGTACACCGACATGAGCCTTACGCAGATCAGCCTCGAATGCGGTTTCTGCGATCAGGCGCACTTCTGCCACATTTTCACCCGCAGCGAAGGCATCAACCCGTTTGCCTGGCGCTGTCAGTTTGTCCGCGGCACCACGTTGAGTGGCAAAAGATCGCAGGCTGCGCCTGCGATCTTTCAGTCGGGTATCACCCCTTGAGGAACGCCAACAGATCCGCGTTGAGCTGATCTTTATGGGTGTCCGTCAAGCCGTGAGGGGCGCCCGGGTAAATCTTCAAGGTCGAGCCCTTCACCAGTTTCGCGCTGGAGACGCCCGCCGCCTCGTACGGCACGACCTGATCCGCATCGCCATGCACCACCAGCGTCGGTACGTCGAACTTCTTCAGGTCTTCGGTGAAGTCGGTTTCCGAGAACGCCTTGATGCAGTCGTAGGCATTCTTGTGGCCGGCCATCATGCCCTGCATCCAGAACCAGTCGATCATGCCTTGGGACGGTTTAGCGTCAGGTTTGTTGAAGCCGAAGAACGGGCCGCTGGCGAGGTCGATGTACAGCTGCGAGCGATCGACCAGCGAAGCCTGGCGGATGCCGTCGAACACCTCCAGCGGCAGGCCACCCGGATTGGTTTCGGTCTTGAGCATCAGCGGCGGCACGGCGGAAATCAGCCCGGCCTTGGCCACGCGGCCGGTGCCGTGGCGACCGATGTATCGAGCCACCTCGCCACCGCCGGTGGAGAAGCCGAACAGCACGGCGTCCTGCAGATCGAGCAGTTCGATCAACTGCGCCAGATCGTCGGCGTAATGGTCCATATCATTACCCGACCACGGCTGGCTGGAACGCCCATGACCGCGACGGTCGTGGGCGATGACCCGGTAGCCCTTGGAGGCCAGGAAGATCATCTGCGATTCCCAGCTGTCAGCGTTCAATGGCCAGCCGTGACTGAAGACAATCGGCTGACCGGTGCCCCAGTCCTTGTAGTAAATCTCGACGCCGTCGCGGGTAGTAAAGGTGCTCATGGGTGATGCCTCCTTAACGAGGGGTGGGGGGGGTGAATCAAACCGGTAGTTGCTTCATGCGATCCGCCAGGCGCGCCACACGCTCGCCCAGGTGCGCGGCGGTGCAGCGATCCTCGGGCGGAGGGGCATCGTCGGGGGATTGCTCGACATTCGACTGAGCCATCGCGCCCAGTGAGCTGCCCAAGCGATTGAGTTGGCCGTTGAACGCGCCAGTGCTGGAGCGCGCCGGCAGCAGGTCGAGGCCGACCCAGATCATCGAGTGCTGGGCAGCGAACACCGCCATCTGCAGCAAGGTGTTGAGTTTGTCGCCGCACAGGCAGCCGGAATTGGTGAAGCCCGCGGCGAGTTTGTCGCGCCAGGGCTGGGCCAGGTAGAACGCCGCCGTGGCCTCCATGAACGCCTTGAAGGCCGCCGAGGCGCTGCCCATGTAGGTCGGCGCGCCGAAGATAATGGCATCGGCGTTGTGCAGGCGCTCCCAGTGCTCGTCCACTGCCTCGACCGGAATCAACTGGCAGGTGCTGCCCAGGTGCCGTTCCACGCCCCGGGCCACGGCTTCGGCCATGACCCGGGTGTGCCCGTAGCCACTGTGATAGACCACCACCACGTTGCTCATTGGTTTGTCCTTGAGATGAGTTGAATCCATTACAGGTAGAGAGTTTTGGGTGCAGAACGGACGCAGGACGAGTTAAACGTTGTTAATTTTCCATGGCGCGCAAAAAGCCCCGGCCATCGCTGTCCATCTGTCGCGCCCAATGATCACCGGGCTGACGGCCCCTGGCCGATACGCTAGAGTCATCGCCTGCACCCAACAGTCACCCGGGCGGCGCATTGCGCTGGCTAAAAAACTTGAGGAATATGCTCGAAAACCGCGTACTAGATGGATGCAGCAGGAGCAACTCGTTGACCCTTTCCCCCGAACAGGCTGTACGTTTCGGCCCTTACCGGGTCTACCCCGGACAACGCCTGGTAATGGAGGCTGACCAGCCCTTGCGCCTGGGCCGACGCGCCATGGACATCCTGTTGATCCTGCTGGAACACGCCGGCAACGTGGTCAGCAAGCAACTACTGATCGCGCGGGTCTGGCCCAACAGCGTGGTCGAAGACATCAACCTGCGGGTGCACATGGCCGCGTTGCGCAAGGCGCTCGGCGACGGCCAGGCCGGCCAGCGCTACATCGTCACCGTGGCCCAGCGCGGGTACAGTTTCGTTGCACCGTACTCACTGGAACAGACTGGGCAAGCGCCGGCAGCCGTGCCCTGTGCGCCGAGCCGGCATAACCTGCCCGTGCGCCGTACGCGCATGATCGGCCGGCAGACGCTGGTCGACCATCTGGTGGAACAACTGCCACGCCAGCGCTTCATCACCCTCGTCGGTCCCGGCGGCATCGGCAAGACCACCGTGGCCCTGCGGGTCGCCGAACAGATGATCGGTCGCTACCGGGACGGCATTCGCCTGCTGGACCTGGCCCCGATCAACTGCCCGCTGATGATCGACGGCCATCTGGCGACGTTGCTCGAACTGGCCCTGCACGACGATGACCCCCTGAGCGGGCTTGCAGACCATCTGCGCGATCGCCACATGCTGCTGGTTATCGACAACTGCGAACACCTGGTCGACGCCATGGCCCAGCTCTGCGAAAACATTCTGCGCAGTGCGCCGCAAGTGCATATTCTCGCCACCAGCCGCGAGAGCCTGCGGGCCGAAGGGGAATTCGTCCAGCGTCTGGAATCACTCGACTGCCCGCCGCCCATCGCCGTCCTCGACCGCGCCCAGGCCATGACCTTTTCCGCCGTGCAACTGTTCGTCGAACGGGCCATGGCCAGCCATGACAACTTTGAACTGACGGACGCCGAGCTGCCGCTGTTGATCGACATCTGCCAACGACTGGACGGCATTCCACTGGCCATCGAACTGGCGGCGGCGCAAGTGGGCAACTTCGGATTGCACGGCTTGCTGGCGCAGTTGCAAAGCAGTTTCCGGGTGCTGACCCAGCCCTGCCAGTCACCCCTGGCGCGCCATCAGACCTTGCGCGCAACGTTGGACTGGAGCTTCGAACTGCTCAACGCCTGCGAAAAGACCTGCCTGCGCCGACTGAGTGTGTTTCGCGGTGGCTTCACCCTGGAGTCGGCAGCGGCGGTGATTGTCGGCGAACACATCGAACCCCGCGAGGTGTTCGGTTCAATCACGCAATTGGTCGCCAAGTCGTTATTGAACGTGGAGGTGGGCGACGAAGACGTGTACTACCGCTTGCTCGATACCACCCGCCACTACGCCCTGGAAAAACTCACGCAAACCACCGACCTGCCCGGCACGCGGGTACGGCACGCCGAGCGCTGCCTGGCGCTGATGCAACAGGCGCAGGACGACTGGGAGAAAACCTCGACCGGCCTGTGGATCGAGCGCTATGGCCGCGCCCTGGAGGATATCCGCGCAGCCCTCGACTGGGGTTTGCACGCACAAGGGCCAAGGGCCCTGGCGATCCGCCTGGCCGCGACGTCCACCCCCTTGTGGCAGGAGCTGTCACTGCTCAAGGAACATGGCGGTTATGTGCGCAAGGCGCTGGCCTTGCTCGATCAGTCACTCGAGCCTTGCCCGCGCTTGAAGATGGCCCTCAAGCTGGCCCTGGGCAGTGCCTGTTACCACGCTCAGGGTGGCAGCGCCGAAACCGTTGGTGCCTTTGTCAGCGCCAGAGCCCTGGCCAGACAACTTGACGACGTGGCCGGTCAGCTGCGGGCGATTTCCGGGCACCTGGCCGTCAATCTCAGCTGCGGTCATTACCAGATGGCCCTGGAGCAGAGCCGACAATTCGATCAGCTCGGGCTGCATGACGACGCCCTGATGGCCCTGAGCACGCACCGATTGCGCGTGCTGGCCCTGCACTTCTCCGGCGACCAGCATCAAGCTCGGGAGCATGCCGAACAGGTGCTGCAACGCATGGCCCACAGCGGCCACCTTAACCGTTTCACCCATGGTTTCGGCGTGCAATACGACCAGAGCGTCGCGGCACTGACCATCCACGCGCGCATCCTCTGGCTGCAAGGCCAACCGGAACAGGCCTGGCGCACGGCCCGGCAGGCGCTGGACATCGCACTGCAAATCAACCACGGCACGTCGATCTGCTACACCCTGGCGCTCTCCGGCTGCCTGATCGCCTACTACAACGGCGACACCCGCAGTGCCCGCGAACTCCTGCGCCTGCTGCTGGAACAGGCGCAGAAGCATTCGGTTCCTCTGTTTTACAACTGGGCGCAACACTACGCGCAGGTGATCGGCGGCACCGATATTCGGCCAACCGGCCGCCAAAGTGTCGGTTTGATCAAAGACATCATGGTCACGCTGGATTCGACCTGCGTCGACGATGATTTGCTCGAACGCGCGCAAAACGGTGCCTCGGGCTGGAGCACGGCAGAGATTCTGCGAGCCAGGGCCAGGACGTTGCTGGCAACGGATTGTCCAGTCAAGGCCGCGACGGCCGAAACGGTACTGCTCAAGGCACTCGACGTGGCAAAGGCCCAGGGTGCCCTGGCCTGGGAGCTGCGCAGCGCCACCTCACTGGCGCAGTTGTGGCAGCGTCAGGGCCACCCCCAACGGGCGTATCAATTGCTGGCACCGGTCTACCAGCGCTTCACCGAAGGTTTTGCCACCCCGGACCTGATGACGGTTCGCCGGCTACTCGACGAGTTGCAATGCCACCTGCCCGCCTGAAGGCCAACGCATTTGCCTGATGTAACCGGCATAACGCACTTCGAGGGTGCGCACCTCACCACTGAGTTCGAGTTTTTCCAGTGCGTAGGTGCGGGTGGTGTTGAGGAAGCGATAACGGGTCACTCCCCCTCCCTGCTCCCGGGACAGCAGTGATTTGAATGCCAGGCTTTCCAGCACCTTGATCAGGTCGGCGGCGGGCAGTCTGTCGCAACAGATCACGCCAATCGCTGCGTCCTGGGTAAACGCCATTTTGAACACCGCCAGGCGCTGCAATACGGTTTGCTCTACTGCAGTCAACCGTTCGTAGCTCCAGTCCAATGCGGCCTTGAGGGTCTGATGCCGGGGAACGGCCGTGCGACGACCCTGGGCCAGCAACTGAAAACAGTTGTCGAGTTGGGCCTGCACCCCCACCAGCGCCAACGCATCGATCTGCGCCGCGGCCAGTTCAATCGCCAATGGCAGGCCATCCAGGCGCCGGCAGATTTCGCGCACGACCTTGAGGTCTTGTTCGCGCAGGGTGAAGCCTTGCTGACGGGCCCGGGCACGGCTGACAAACAACTGCACCGCCGAATAGCCCATGACCTCGGCAACGCTGCGCAGCGCCGATGCCGGCGGCACCGCCAGCGGTGGCAGACGAAATACGATTTCGCCCGCCGCCTTGAGCGGCTCGCGGCTGCTAGCGAGGATCGACAGTCGAGGCATCGAATGCAGCAGAGTCTCGATCAGCGTCCGGCAGCGTTCAAGCAGGTGTTCGCAATTGTCCAGGACCAACAGGGCGTGCCGCTGCGACAGCGTTTCCAGCGTGGTGCCGACCTTCAGTTCAAGGGTTCGTGTGAGGTAGTCGGTCACTTGCGCCGGGTCATCGATCGCCGCCAGATCCACCAGCCACACGCCGTGCCGATAATGCTGCAACAACAGTTCGGCCACACGCAGGGCCACGGTGGTCTTGCCGATCCCGCAAGGCCCGGAAAGGGTCATGAATCGCCGCACCGGCAATTGCCGCACCAGGCTGCCGACAACGGCATCGCGCCCGGTGATCGACGTGAGCCGTGCCGGCAAGTTGTGCAGGGGCTTTTGTACGGTCTCGCTCGGGAACGATACGGGCTCTGGCGAGTGCAGCACCGGGGCGACAAAACTGTAGCCACGCTGGGGAATGTTGACGATGTAGCACTGGCCGTTCTGCCCGTCGCCCAAGGCACGGCGCAGGGCAGCAATGTGCACGCGCAGGTTGATCTCTTCGACCACCGAGCGCGGCCAGACTTGCGCAATCAACTCCTCCTTGCTGACCACCGAACCCGCGTGTTCGACCAGTACCTGCAGCACATCAAGGGCACGGCCGCCCAGGCGCAGCGGTCGATCTCCGTCCAGCACCAGTCGTTGACTGAGGTAGAAGGCATAGGGACCAAATCGCAGCACCGCTTCGCTGTTTACATCTCTGAGGCTGTTCATGGGCTGTCACCCGCTGGAAACCTGACGTCCATCCAGTCTCCTCACCTTCCTTGCAATGAGTTCACCGGTATCTTGGCAGGCCTCGGTGACCGAACAACTGTCACGGGGGGAGCGTCACGGCCATTGCGGTGCGCACGACGGACACGCGCCGGCTAGCTGAACTGCTCGCGGTATTGAGTCGGGGTCAGGCCAAGTTTTTCACTGAACAGAAAACGCATGTGCCGCACGCTGCCGAAGCCGCTTTTGAACGCCACGGTCTTGAGCGGCAACTCCGTGGTTTCCAGCAGGTTCCTGGCGCAATCGATGCGCGCGCTTTGCAGAAACTCCATGGGCGTCATGTTCACATCCCGGGCGAACACCCTGGCGAAATGACGCGGGCTCATGTTGGCCAGCCCGGCCATGGACTCGATGCTGAAGGTTTCATCAAGGTGTTCAAGCACGTGGTTCTGCACGCGGGTTATCGCCGTTTCGTGGGGCGCCACCGCTGCCATCAACGGGCTGAACTGCGCCTGCCCGCCCTGGCGCTTCATCACCACCAGCAACACCTTGGCCACGTCCTGGGCAACCTTCTTGCCGTGGTCCTGCGCCACCACCGACAACGCCAGGTCGATCCCGGCAGTCACGCCGCCGGAGGTGATCAGGCTGCGGTCCTGAACAAAGATCTGATCGGTCTCGACAGTCGCTTTCGGAAAGGCCTTGATCAGCCGCTCGGTGTAGTGCCAGTGGGTGGTGACGCGATAGCCATCGAGCAAACCGGCATGCCCCAACACGAACGCCCCGGTGCAGATGGAACCATAACCGGCAGACCGGCTGACGTTGTGTCTGAGCCAGTCGAGCAATGGCGGATGCTTTTCGTTGTAGGCACCGGGGCCACCGGGTACCAGCAGCAAATCAAAACCCTCGCAGGCCTGATCGATATGCCGGTCGGCGTGCACGCTCACCCCGTTGGACGCCCGCAGTGCGCCGGGCTCGGTGCCGATGGTCGACAGCACATAGTGATCTTCGGGTTTCAGATAACGATTGGCGATGGAAAACACTTCCATGGGCCCGGCCATGTCGAGCAGGAGAAAGTCGGGAAACAGCACCATTGCCACGGTTTTCATGGATTGGAATTCACTGGACTGGGATCAAAGGTGGAAACATTGATCGACATTGAAACCTGTGGGAGCGGGCTTGCCCGCGATAGCAGTGTGTCAGCCAACATCAATGTCAACTGGAAGTCCGTCATCGCGGGCAAGCCCGCTCCCACAGGTTTGGTTGCCGTGAGTTATGGCAGATTATGCCTCAAACACCGGTGGCTCATTTTACAAACAACTGTCAACCTGATCGAGACAGTATTTCAATTTTTATCTACTTATTGAACCAACCGTTAAACATTAACCTTCTCCTCAGTCGGACGAATTCACGTCCCAACAGGAGATTTCATCATGCTGACTCTTCGCAAAGCCTCGGATCGTGGCCTGGCCAATCACGGCTGGTTGAAGTCGTTCCATACCTTTTCCTTCGCCAACTATCGCAACCCGAAAGAGCAGGGTTTTTCTGACCTGTTGGTGATCAACGACGATCGCGTCGCCGCCGGCAAAGGCTTCGGCCAACACCCGCACCGCGACATGGAGATTTTCTCCTACGTGCTCGAAGGTGCCCTGGAACACAAGGACACCCTGGGCACCGGTTCGGTGATCCGCCCCGGCGACGTGCAACTGATGAGCGCAGGCAGCGGCGTGGCCCACAGTGAGTTCAACCACTCCAGCACCCGGCCGGTGCACTTTCTGCAGATCTGGATCGTGCCCGACGTCAGCGGCGCCAAACCGCGCTATCAGCAAGAGCACTTCAGCACCCAGAAGAAACGCGGGCGCCTGCAACTGATCATCTCGCCGGACGGTGCCAAGGGTTCACTGAAGGTGCGTCAGGATGCACGGGTGTATGCCGGCCTGATCGACGGCAAGGAAAGCGCCACCCTGGAGCTCGCCGCCAACCGCTACGCCTATGTACACGTGGCCCGGGGCAGCGTCGAACTCAACGGCGTGTTGTTGCAGGAAGGCGACGGTGTGCGGGTCCGCGAAGAACAGGCGCTGACCTTGAGCAACGGCGTGGACGCTGAAGTGCTGGTCTTCGACCTGCGCCCACAGGAACTGCCGGAAATGCCATGACCCATCCCTCTGTAGGAGCGAGCCTGCTCGCGATGGCGGTTTCACATTCAGCTTCTTTGTTGGATGAACCACCGCCTTCGTCGGATCGCCGCCCGGAGCAAGCCCGCTCCTACAGGTTGTGTGGCCCCCGGATTTATTCGCCGGTCCCGGCGAACCCCGCGACAATTTCATCAATCACCGCCCGGACCCTGGCCGTATGCCGCAGGTCCGCGTGGGTCACCAGCCAGATGTCATAGGGCAACGGTCGTGTGCGTTCCGGCCACAGCCTGACCAGACCTTCCCGCTCCCCCAGGTACACCGGAACCTCCCCGACCCCGATCCCCGCCGCAATCGAACGGCGCACCAGCAAGCTGGAACTGAGGCTCGCGACAATCCGCCCGCGCGCCACCGGTTCCGAGATAAGCGTCAGGTCTTTGTTGCCCTGCAAGTACGGTTGATACACCACCAGATCATGCCCGGCGAACGCCGAGCCTGGCTCCGGCACGCCGTGGGCATCGACATAGGCTTGCGAGGCAAACAGCCCCACCGGCCAGCGCGCGATGCGCCGGGCGATCAGGTCCGGGTTGTCCGGTCGGGTGTTACGCACGGCGATGTCCGCCTCACGCTTGGCCAGGCTGAGAATCTGTGTGGTGGCATCCAGTTGCACCCGTACATCCGGATGTAGTCGATGCAGGCGGGCAATCGCCGGGATCAGGAAATCAATCGCCAGGGTATCGGTGGTGCTGACGCGAACCGTGCCGCTCAAGCGATCGTCCAGGCCCTGGATCTGGCGCTCCAGCTCCAGGGCCGAATGTTCCATTTTCTCCACCGCCTTGAGCGCCGCTTCGCCGACAGCCGTCAACGCGTAACCTTCGGAGGTGCGCAGGAACAAGGTCGCACTCAATGACTTCTCCAACGCCGTGATGCGCCGGCCGACCGTGGCCTGATCGACTCCCAACACCCGCGCCGCGCCGCGCAACGTGGATTCGCGGCAAACCGCGAGAAATACCCGGGCGTCATCCCAATTCATAAAGCTCTCCTAGTGATGCAAATACGCATCAGCATAGCGCGTAATCGCTGCATTAATGCTTCGAAAAATCTCGATATGCTGAAAGCCTGAGTGACCCCACAGGGCAATGCACATGCACAGTTCATCACCTCCCGTTACCGCTGCACGCAGCGCGATCTGGCTGCCGATCTTCGCCGGCCTCTGCGCCAGCCTGGTCAGCATCGGCCTGGCGCGTTTCGCCTACACACCGTTGATTCCTTCGCTGATCCAGGCTCAGTGGTTTTCCGCCCGCGATGTGGTGTACCTCGGTGCCGCCAATCTGGTGGGTTACCTGATCGGCGCACTGATCGGCCATCCACTGGCACGCCGGACCTCGAACAAGACCGCCCTGCGCCTGATGATGCTGGCAGTGACGCTGGCGTTTTTCGCCTGTGGTTTTCCGTTGTCGGTGAGCTGGTTCTTCGGCTGGCGCCTGCTGTCGGGGATTGCCGGTGGCGCGATCATGGTACTGGTGGCGGCAACTGTATTGCCCCACGTACCGGCGGCCCGCAAAGGTCTGGCCAGCGGCGCGATATTCCTGGGCATCGGCTTGGGCATTGCCGGGTCGGGGACGATCGTGCCGCCGCTGCTGAGCCTTGGCTTGCAGCAAACCTGGTTCGGCCTGGGCTTGCTGGCCCTGATTCTGACCGCTGCCAGCTGGTTTGGCTGGCCAACCGGCGCGCACCCGGCAGCCGCAGCGCCGTCGAATACATCGCCGTCGAGCCCGACCGACCCGAGGGTTTACCTGCTGTTCGCCCAATACGCGTTCATGGCGGCCGGGCTGGTGCCGGCCATGGTGTTCCTGGTGGATTACGTCGCCCGCGGGCTCAATGCCGGGGCCCATGTCGGCGCGCTGATCTGGGTGATGTATGGCCTGGGCGCGATTGTCGGGCCGGTGAGCTATGGTTTTCTGGCCGACCAACTGGGCGCGAAAACGGGTATCCGCATAGTACTGGCGGTGCAGGCATTGGCGGTTGGCCTGCTATCGATCAGCAGTTCGTTCACAGCGCTGGCTTTACTGGCGGTGATCCTCGGCTCCTTCCCGCCGGGTATCGTGCCGCTGGCATTGGCGCGGGTGCATGAGCTGATCCCCGGGCATCACCGGCAACAGGTTGCCTGGAGTCGCGCCACCGTATCGTTCGCTACGTTTCAGGCCCTCTCGGGGTTCGCTTATTCGGCGCTGTTCAACGCCAGTGGCGGCCATCATGCCTTGATGTTCGTGATTGCCGCCGCAGCGATTGTTGTAGCGCTGTTGCTGGAACTCGGCAGTCGACTGCTCAGCCGTTCACCCGAATCATTAACACTCAACACAGGTATATGAAATGACACTGCCCCAGACCATGACCCTGATCGAAATCACCGAACCCGGTGGCCCCGACGTCCTGCAACCACGCCAGGCGCCTGTGCCCGTTGCAGCGGCCGGCGAGATTCTGATCCACGTGCACGCCGCCGGGGTCAATCGCCCGGACGCGATTCAACGGGCCGGCAAATACCCGTTGAAACCCGGTATGAACCCGATACCGGGGCTGGAAGTGGCCGGTGAAGTGGTGGCGATTGGCGCGGGCGTCAGCGGGTTTGCGCTGGGCGACAAGGTCTGCGCCCTGACCAATGGCGGCGGGTACGCACAATATTGCGTGGTCCCGGCCAGTCAGGCCCTGCCGATCCCCGAAGGCATGGACTGGTTGCAGGCGGCGGCCATCCCGGAAACGTACTTCACGGTGTGGGCCAACCTGTTCGGCCTTGGCGGTGCACACCAGGGTCAGCGTGTGTTGATCCACGGTGGCACCAGCGGCATCGGCACTACCGCGTTGATGCTGTGCCGCGAGCTCGGCATCGAAGCGTTCGCCACCGCCGGCAGCGAAGAAAAATGCGCGGCGATTCGCGAATTGGGCGCGGAGGCGATCAACTATCGCGATCAGGACTTTGTGCAGGTCATCGCGGAAAAAACCGCCGGCCAGGGCGTCAACGTGATCCTCGACATCATGGGCGGCTCGTACCTCAACAACAACGTTGCCGCCCTGGCCCTGGAGGGTCGCCTGGTGATGCTCGGGTTCCTCGGTGGTGCTCACGCCAGGGATGTCGACTTGCTGGCGATCATGGCCAAACGCGCCGTTGTCACCGGGTCCCTGCTGCGCTCCAGGACCCGGGAAGAAAAAGCCGACATCGCCCGCCAATTGCGCGAACACCTATGGCCAGTGCTGACCGCCGGACGCTGCCTGCCGATGATCGACCAGGTTTACCCGCTCGCCGACGCGGCACAGGCCCACGCCCGGATGGAGGCGGGAGAGCACATCGGCAAGATTGTCCTGCGCGTGGACTCTTGAAGGCCTGCTGAAAGCCCCCCGTCAGGTGGCCGGGCCGGCGGTGGTTCAGGGGGCGCAGAACTCCTGACGGTTGGCCACTTCTGCACCCCGCTCCCCCTGATAACGGGCCCGGTAGCGCCCCGGACTTTCCCCGGTCCACTTCTTGAATGCCCGATGGAAGGCGCTGGGTTCCTGGAAACCCAACCGCTCGGCGATATCGCTGATGCTCGCATCGCTCTGACGCAATTGCTCGAAGGCCACGCCGCGCCGTACTTCGTCCTTGATCTCCTGATAGGAACAGCCTTCACGCTCCAGTTTGCGGCGGAAGGTGCTGGGGCTCAGGTGCTGTTCCAGGGCAAAGGCCTGCAACGTCGGCCATTCACTGTAGTGACTGCCGCGCAAGCGCTGATGAACCTGCGATGCCAGGCCATGCTGGTTACGGAAGCGGATCACCAGCCATTGCGGCGCGGTACGCAGGAACACTTTCAGCGATGCCAGATCCTGAACCACCGGCAGGCGCAAGTAATGGCTGGCAAATTCGATTTCGGTGCGTTCGGCACCAAAGGTCAGGTTGGGACCCCAAAGCAGGCGGTCGTCGCCAAGCGACAGGCGCGAATGGCGGAAGTCCGCACGGTCTATGGGAATGCGCCGCCCGCCCAGCCAGCACAGCAGACTGATCATCAACACCAGGAACGTTTCTTCACCAAAGCGGCTGGCATCATTGTTCGTCGAACAGGTTTCCAGGCTGATGACCGCACGCTTGCCCCGT
The DNA here is from genome assembly GCF_000282395.1 of Pseudomonas sp. GM55. NCBI lineage: Bacteria > Pseudomonadati > Pseudomonadota > Gammaproteobacteria > Pseudomonadales > Pseudomonadaceae > Pseudomonas > Pseudomonas sp. GM55. The sequence continues at coordinate 14,928 of NZ_AKJJ01000077.1, forward strand.
ACGGCCAGCGAGCCGCGAAAATCGCGCAGGAACAACCCGAAGTTGGCCAGGCACTGACGCATGGCCTTGTGCAGATCGGGTTCCTGAATCAAGGCTCGGCAAATCAGGGCGAAACTGCCCGGCGGCATGCCATGGGAATCGAGCCCGAAAAACTCGTCATCGAGTTCGCGGATCTGAATCAGCCACAACGCGGCAAACGCATTGGCCGGCACCCGTGCCGTGGGTTCGTTCATGACCGACGGATCAATGCCCGCCTGTTCCAACACCGCCGTCACGCGCTGCGGATCATTCCTCAGCCCATGGATCATTGCCTGCACGAAATAGGCGGCAACCGAGTCCTTTTCCCGCATTGGTTCGCTTCTCTCTCATCACCCGAATGGCAAAAAACATCATTGCCGTTGAACAGTTTTGGCATAGGACAACCGCCCCGCCGGCTCTAGACTCGCGGCAATAGTACGCCTTCGGCTGCCCTCGCGGCCAAGGTATCGCAGGGTTTGATCGAAGGATGGGAACATGAATCTGCAAAATATCGGGGTGATTGGTGCGGGCACCATGGGCAATGGCATCGCACAAGTCTGCGCCATGGCCGGTTTCAACGTGACCTTGCTCGACATTTCCGAAAGCGCCTTGCAAAAAGCCGTCGCAACGGTCGGTAAAAACCTTGACCGCCAGATCGCCAAGGAAACCCTGACGCCGGAGCAGAAACAGGCCACCCTCGACAAAATCCGCACCAGCACCGATTACAGCAGCCTGCAAAACGCGCAGCTGGTCATCGAAGCGGCGACGGAAAATCTCGACCTGAAACTGCGTGTGCTGCAGCAGATCGCCGCGCAGGTCAGCAGCGAATGCGTGATTGCCTCCAATACCTCGTCGCTGTCGATCACCCAACTCGCCGCCAGTGTCAGCCAGCCTGAGCGCTTCATCGGCCTGCATTTCTTCAACCCGGTGCCGGTGATGGGCCTGATCGAAGTCATCCGTGGCCTGCAAACCAGTGACGCCACCCACAAACTGGCGCTGGATATGGCGACCACCCTCGGCAAAACCGCGATTACCGCTGGCAACCGTCCGGGCTTCGTGGTCAACCGGATCCTGGTGCCGATGATCAACGAAGCGATCCTGGTGTTCCAGGAAGGCCTGGCCAGCGCCGAAGACATCGACGCCGGCATGCGCCTGGGTTGCAATCAGCCTATCGGTCCGTTGGCCCTGGCGGACCTGATTGGTCTGGATACCCTGTTGTCGATCCTCGAAGCCTTCTATGACGGTTTCAACGACAGCAAATATCGCCCGGCGCCGCTGCTCAAGGAAATGGTCGCGGCCGGTTACCTGGGGCGCAAAACGGGGCGCGGCTTCCATGCCTATGCCTGAGCGTTGCTCGCGCTTTGCCGAGTACCGGGACAAGGTCCTGGAGCTGTTTGCCTGCAAGGGATTCGGCCAGGTCGGCATGCGTGAGCTCGCGACGTGCCTGGGGCTCTCTCCAGGCTCGCTGTATCACCATTACCCCAGCAAACAGCATCTGCTGCTCGACCTGATCGAGGAGTTCTACGAGGAGCTGCTGGCCGTCTTGGGGCGCATCCAGCAAAAAGCCCCGGCCAAGCGCGACAAACTCAACAGCCTGATCCGCGCGCACCTGAACCTGCATCGGGAGATGCCTTGGCATTTCCGCCTGGTGGAGCGCGACAGCGGTTGCCTGAACGAAGAGCAGCAGGCTCGGGTTGAGCAATTGCGCGAGCAATACGAACGCACGTTGCTGAAGATGCTGGGCGTGAAATCCCGTTTCAGCGAGCAAGGCCTGCTGGCCGCCGGGCATGCCATTGGCGCTCTGCTCAACAGCGCTCCCAGCTGGCTGACGCCCCATGTGCTGGACGAGCAGGAACGTGATGAGCTGCTGGAAAGCATGGTCAGCGGCGCCATCGAACGCGTGCTTGCGCCGCGGCGTGCGCCGGAGGCGATAAGCCTGGCGCGACCTATGGAAAAAACGTCTAAAGAAATCCAGGCTCCGGCGGCGATTTAGCGCTTTGCTTGTCGGCTCGACACAATCGGAATTCGCCGACAACCCCGGCGTCCAAACCGATGTGTGTACTTGAGCACCTGGAGCCGACCATGAAAATCCATCCCTACCTTATCTTCAACGGCGACTGCAAAGACGCCTTCACGTTCTATGCGCAGTGCCTGCAAGGCCAGCTCGAAGCCATGTTGACCTTCGGTGAAACGCCGGCCGGTGAGCATTTCCCCAAGGATCTGCACAACCTGATCATTCACACTCGCCTGATAGTGGGCGATCAGGCAATCATGGGGTCAGACACCACACCGGATCGCCCCGTCGATAAAATGAGCGCCTGCTCGATTTCACTCAACGTCGACAGCATTGCCGAGGCCGAACGGGTCTTCAAGGCGCTGGCAGGCGGCGGCACAGTGCAAATGCCACTGGAGACCACGTTCTGGGCTGCGCGCTTCGGCATGCTGGTCGACCGTTTTGGTGTGTCGTGGATGGTTAATTGCGAAAAGGATCAGTGAAAGACCTTGGTCGATTGACTTTTTTGTAGGAGCGAGCTTGCTCGCGAAGAACGCCAACGATGACGCGGGAAACCTGAGGCCCCGCGGTGCGCTCGGGTTTTTCGCGAGCGGGCTCGCT
>NZ_AKJJ01000078.1:0-8316 GCF_000282395.1 Pseudomonas sp. GM55
CCTACACAAACACTGAACACTACTGCAGGAGCTGGCTTGCCAGCGAAGGCGTCGGATCAGTCGGAATCCACCTTGCCGACGCACCGCTTTCGCCGGCAAGCCGGCTCCTACACAGGTTCTACACGGTGTCAGTCCCCAGCCAGCTCCCGCAGGTTCGCCAGCGTCCGGGCATCCAGCTCGATGCCGTTGGCCTGCGACCTGGCGCGCTGCTGATGACGCCGGTCACCCGGCAAGCGCTTCAAGCCGACACCGTGCATTTGTCGCACCAGTTCCTGGCTGCGCTCGGCAAAACCTTGCCCCGCCGCTTTGCTCGGATCGATCACGATCAGCAATTGGCCAGTCCAGGGCGTCTTGGCGCCAGGGTGGTTCTTCCAGTCGAATTCGAAGGAAAAATTGCCGCCGGTCAGTGCCGCCGCGAGCAACTCGACCATCATCGACAACGCCGAGCCCTTGTGCCCGCCAAAAGGCAGCAACGCGCCGCCCTCAAGAATCGCTTTCGGGTCTGTGGTCGGCTGGCCGAGACTGTCCACGCCCATCCCTGCCGGCAAGCGTTCACCCTCGCGTGCGGCAATTTGCACATCACCATGGGCAATGGCACTGGTGGCAAGGTCGAAGACAATCGGTTCGCCGTCGGCCCGCGGGGCGGCAAAGGCAATCGGGTTGGTGCCGAACAGCGGCCGATCGGCACCGTGGGGCACGACACAGGTCATGCTGTTGACCACACTCAAGGCCACCAGGCCTTCATAGGCAAAAGGTTCGACATCCGGCCACAGTGCAGCGAAGTGGTGTGAGTTACGAATCGCCAGTACCGCGATGCCGGCGCTCCGCGCTTTCTCCACCAACAGCTCGCGTGCGGCGGCCAGGGCCGGTTGCGCAAAACCGTTGGCGGCATCGACCCGCACGAAACCTGAAGCCACATCCTCGACGATCGGAACGGCCTGGCCATTGACCCAACCACTTTGCAGTGTGGACACATAACCCGGCATCCTGAACACGCCGTGACTGTGCGCGCCGTCGCGCTCGGCGCCCGCGCAGTTTTGCGCCAGCACCCTGGCGACGTCGGCCGAGGTGCCGTGACGCAAGAAAATCTTCTCTAGCAAAGCGCTCAACGCTTCAAGGGACAGGTGTTGCGAGACCGCAGTGGAGGCGTGATCGTGTGGCGCAGACATCTGAAGCTCCAGACTAATTATTGGAGGGGGCAACAGCGTACGTAGACCGCCGATTAACAACGCGCCGGGAGCGAGCTGTCAACCCTTCGATTGCGCAGGGATGCCTGACTCACCTGCTCCACTGTTTTTCTCCGAAGCCTTTCGCTCAGCAATGCCGTTTAGAAGTACAACCGCCTTCAACGTTGGCCCACCGGGCAGGTCCACGAATTCTCCCAGCCGAAAAGAACGCGGCGCTCTGACAAAAAATAAATGCACGTTGATGGGTAATTGCCATGACTGATGTTCTCGCAGACTTCCCCCAAGGTTAGAATGCACGAAATCAGGATGAGCCAATGACCGAACACACGCTCTCGGAAGCCGAATACGACGCCATCACCGACGCCGCTGCGCATTGGTGCATGCGTCTGCACGCCAATGATTGCACCGAGCAAGAGCGCCAGGCATTCGAGCAATGGCGGGATGCGCATCCGCTCCACGCCATCGAGTACGAAGCGATGCTGGAAATCTGGGATGTTGCCGGGGACTTGCCTCGCCCCGCCCCCGCCCCGGTCGTGCCGCTGGCTCGCGCCAGGCCACAGGCGGCCTGGCGCACCATGGGCATTGCGGCCGCCGTGTGTGCCCTGGCGTTGCCGCTGGCCGCGCTCGGCGGCTGGCACCTGGGTTGGCTACCCAACTCGTACCAACATTTCGAATCGACCGACAATGTCCGCACGGTCACCTTGAACGATGGCAGTCAGGTTGAGTTGAACCTGGGCAGTGAACTGACCTACAGCAACTACAAGGATCAGCGGCAAGTCACGCTAAACAAAGGCGAGGCCTTCTTCAGCGTCAGCCACGACACTCGACACCCGCTCATCGTCAAGGCGGCCGAGGGCCGCATACGCGTGACCGGGACCCAATTCAACGTCTGGATGTATGAAGACCAGGTGAAGGTGAACCTGATCGAAGGCTCGGTGCTGGTCAGCAGCAACGATGACCTGCCCGGCGACGGCCTGCGGCTGGGTCCGGCGATGCAGGCAAGCTATCGCCGCGGCGATTTCACTCCGCGCATCAGCGATACCTATGACAACGACAGTTCGCTGGCCTGGCGCCAGGGCAAACTGGTGCTCGACGATCTGGCGCTGGCCGATGCATTGCCCCTTATCAACCGCTACCTGGATAAACCGTTGAAGGTCGCTGACAGCAGCACCGGCTCGATCCACATCGGCGGCATCTACAACATCAAAGAGATCAACGGCCTGGTGAAGTCCCTGCCCCGGGTGCTGCCGGTCTACCTGACGCGCAACGACAACGGCAACCTGGTGGTCAACGCGATTCCGCAAAAGGCCCCTAAAAGCTGAAAAGGCCGCAACCCTTGCGGGGTGCGGCCTTTCTCGTTCGTTTCGACTCCCCTTCAGATCACTGCGCGGCCACCTTGGCGGGCTTTGCCTCCTGCTGACGAATTGTCTGCACCTGATAGTGCGGATCGGAAATGATCTGTTGCTCGGTGAACGGCAACACGCTCAATTGCTTGTTCGAAAACGCCTGGGTCTGGTCCCGGGAATACTTCGACGCCGGGTCGCTCGATAACGAGAACGCCAACAAGCCTTTGGCCTGTGGCCCCTGCTCATCAAAGGTCACCACCTGCAAGTAACTGGTGCCGCTGACCACTTCACGCTTGCCGTCGGATCTCGGCACGCTCTGGATTGCGTTATAGACCCCCAGCGTGCCCGGCCCGCCGTGAATCGGTGTTTGCTGGCTACCGCTGCTGACCACCTGGATATCGCCCCAGCGGCTGTCTGGTTTGAGGCCCGCAGCGCTGACTTGTTCGACCGAGGCCAGCATCGCCGCTCGCAGCGCCTGCGCCACGTCCGGGCGATCGATCGCCAGGCCACGCGGGGTGTATTGCGGGTCCAGCGGATCGAACGCCACGCGCCAGACGTCCGGGACCGGCTCCAACGCCTCCATGACATTCTGGAAGTGGACAAATCCAAGACCGCTGTTCAGGTTTGCCGTGCGATCCCACGCTTTGAGGCTGGCACACAGGGGCGTGAGCACTTTTGCGTCGGTGCCGAGATCTTTCGCGCAGAACTGCAGCAGATCGGGCATCACTTGAGCGGCCAGGTACACCTGATCGTCCATGACCATGTGTTGCAAGTCCGCCGACCCGACCTTGGCCAGCGTATGCAAGCGATCCAGCGCAAAACGCGAACGCAAGCCCAATGGCTGGCTGTCCTGGCTGATCAATGGCGAGTAGCCGGTCAGCGGTTGCGCCGGGTTGGCCAGCCACGCCGAATCGTTGGAGTGCTGGACAAAATCCTTGCGCAGCAATTGCGGCAGCTTGTCCGAGGCATAGATGCCGGCCTGCGCGGCCAGCGGGTCGATGTCCCAGGCGCAGGCACTGTTGGAGCCGTCGAGGATGATCATCTGCAGGCCGATCCGCGGATCGCTGCACTGGGCGAGCTTGGCAGCACTGACGTTCGGCACCACCGACAGGTTCATGTACAGCGTCTGCCCCTGATCGTCCGCCGCCAGCGTGTTGACCCACGGAATGCCCTGGATCCTGTGCACCGAATCCTGGAAATCCTTCAGGTTGCGGGCGCGGTTCATTGCATACCACTGTTGCAGCACGCGATCGTTATCCAGGTTGGCATCGCGCAAGCTGTAGGCGTACTGCTGGTCCCAATCCAGCTTTCCGGGCCATTGCACCACCGGTCCGAACTTCGAGCTATAGACCACGCGGGAAACCGCCTGGACCTGCCCGTCCGCCTGTTTGACGTTGACACTCAGGGTTTGCTTTTCCATCGGCAAGGACTGGCCGTCGAGCAGGTAACGGGTCGAATCCCTGGGGTCGAGTTGCAGACGGTACAAGGTGAAATGCCTGGACGAGTCCACGGTGTGGGTCCAGGCCAGATGCTGATTGAAACCGATGTTGATCACCGGCAGGCCGGGCAGCGCCGCGCCCATCACGTCCAGTTTGCCGGGAATGGTCAGGTGCATCTGATAAAACCGCATGCCGCCCACCCACGGAAAGTGCGGATTGGCCAGCAACATGCCGCGCCCGTTGAAAGAACGCTCGCTGCCGACCGCAACGGCGTTGCTGCCCCGTTCCAGGGCAAAGCGCTGCATCCGCGTGGCGGCGACCTGGAAACCTGCGTTTGACGCCTGAGTAAGCGCCTCAGGCGGTGTGGCCCCGGCCAGGGCCTCGGCAAATTGCCCGACTCCGCCCTCGACCAGCAGGCGCCGGGTCAATTTCACCAGATCCATCGAAGTGATATTCCGCACCCAGTCACCCTGGCATTGCGTCGGCAAACCCTGTGCACGACGTTCGGCCAGCGAACGGTTATAACCCGCCACGTAACCCTCAATGAGTTCGCGAACCTCAGGAGGTTGCGCCTGCCAGAAACCGGCCACGGCCTGCGGTGAATTCAACCAGGTGAAAAACACATCGCTGACCAGGTTCTCCCGCGCTTCGACGGTGAACTGATCCGGCCCGAAATACCGCGAACGTTCGCCGTTCACCGTAGTGATCTCGTTGGCCAGCAGGCACAGGTTGTCCTGGGCGTAGGCATAGCCGATGCCGTAGCCGAGCCCGCGCTCGTTATCGGCACGGATGTGCGGCACGCCGAAACTGGTTCGGCGGATGTCCGCGCTCGTTTGCGCGGGCGTACCGTTGGCGCTCGCAGCAAGGCTCAGCCCCAGGCTCAACCCCAGTGTCACACCCGCCAGGCTCAACCTGGCTAACTGGCTGGAAATAATCACGCTCGCTCCTGATCGAAAAAACGATGGCCACCGCTGCGCATACCCACACGCAGTGTGCCTCCCTGTAGGGACGAAGCTCACACCAGAAATTTAGGGTTTTACCGCCTATTGGTACAGGGTCTGACAGGTTGATCACACGCTGGCGACAAAATTTCTACATTTGAGCCTTCATGATTTGCGCTGCTCATACGTCTAGTCCTGTGAGAGCGCCCACTTTTTCCTGGTCAGGCTCTGAAAAGGAGTTTTGCAATGTACAACTCGCAACTGCCAACGGACGGTAGCAATGCGCCAAAGGGGACTTCCTTGGGAGTCAGCGTATTCGAGCCGCGTACCGATCGCCACAACAACGAGCGCATCAGAATCCTGCTCAAAAGCTTTGGTCTGCGGACCAGCCTGATCCGCCTGAAAGTCATCGATGCCTTGCTGACGGCCGCCGAAAGCGACCGCAGCCTTGGCGTGCGTGGCGTGCACAGCCAATTGCTGGACCTGGATATTCCATTGTCCTTTCTCAGCGTGCGTGAAGTGCTAAAGCGCTTGTGCAGCGAAGGCGTGATTGTCCTCAACCCCGACAAAAGCTACAGCCTGCATCCCCAGGCTGCTGCCATTCTGCGCAACCCATGAGCCAATGATCAGGGCTTGACCTTGCGGCGCATCACGCCATTGATGACCACCACGATCACCGCCACACCGATGGCGATGTACTGGAACATTTTTTCGCTGATGACGCCGGTGTTCTGCAACCAGGAAAGGCCAAACATGATCCCCAGTACCACCAGGGAGATCAGAATCGAGTATTTCAAACGTTGCGACTGAGTCATTGCGGGTTCCTGAATCTGAAAAATGTATCCGGTTTGTATCGACATGCATGCCAGGCGCTTACCCTGTTTCGGGAATAACCTGCTATAAGCGCGGTCTCATGTTACAGCCGATGAAGAGTTTTAGCTTCATTACGGCGATAACCATGAGGATCTCCAAAATGTTGCGTCGAATCACACGGCTGATTCCCCTGCTTGCCCTCCTGACCCTGAGCGGTTGCATTATTTACCCCCATGGGGGCCGGCACCACGATCACTACTACGGCCATGGCGGACCGGGTTACTACCAACATCGTTAACGGCGGCTCAACGCCCCAAGTCCTTTCTGTAAAAGTCATTGCCAGGCTGGGCACACAGTTCTACCAGCCAATCGACAAACACACGCACCCGCCGGGATAACTGGCGGTGCGGCGGATAGAGCGCCGTCATCGGCATGCCCGGTGGCGGCACTTCTCTCAGCACTTCACACAAACGTCCCTCCTCCAGTTGCCGCGCCACGTGATAGTACGGCGTCTGCACCAGACCATATCCGGCCTCGCACGCCGCCAGATAGCCATCGGCACTGTTGACCGCCACCTGCTTGGGCAGGTCGACCGACTGCACCTGGCCGTCCACGACAAACTCCAGCCCATAGCGTTTTCCGCTGCTGCTGGAAAAGTACTCGACCACCTGATGCCCGCGCAGGTCATCCAGCGTACGTGGCGTTCCGTGGCGCTGCAGATAGCCTGGGCTGGCACAGGTCACCTGATCCATCATCACCAGCGGTCGCGCCACCAACGAATCGTCCAGCGGCGAGCCACCGCGCAATACACAATCGACACCTTCGCGAATCAGGTCGATTGGCCGATCGTTCAAGCCGATTTCCAGTTCGATCAAGGGATAGCGAGCGGTGAATTGCGGCAGCGCCGGGATCACCACCAGGCGCCCCACTCCCGCCGGCATGTCCACGCGCAACAGCCCCTTGGGATTGTGGCGTGCAGCACTGAACACCGCTTCGGTCTCCTCAAGATCCGCCAGCAAGCGCACGCAACGCGGGTAATAGGCCGCACCGTCGAGCGTCAGGCTGATCTGCCGCGTGGTGCGTTGCAGCAGTTGTACACCCAGATGCGCCTCCAGTTGCTTGATCAGGATGGTCACCGAGGCCCGGGGCAATTGCAGGCTGTCGGCGGCCCTGGCAAAGCCACCCAGCTCGACGATTCGGGTAAAGACGCGCATGGCGTTGAAACGGTCCATTGCTGGTTCCACCGGCAGATTGTTTAGATTTAACGAATAGTGATAGCCGTTTTAGCCGGTTTATCTTGTTTCTGTCGAGGTGAACAATGGCGATTCACTTCATAGGGAGCTGATTTCATGCACACACGTCAATTGGGAAAAAACGGTCCGCAGGTTTCGGCCATCGGCCTGGGTTGCATGGGCATGACCGACTTCTATACCACCGGCACGGACACCCGCGAAGCCACCGCCACCCTGCATCGCGCGCTGGAACTGGGCGTCAACCTGCTCGATACCGCTGACATGTACGGCCCGCACAGCAATGAAGAACTGATTGGCAAGGCCATAGCCGGCAAGCGTGATCAGGTGTTCCTGGCCAGCAAGTTCGGTATCGTCCGCAACCCGGCGAACCCCGGCGCCCGGGGCGTCAATGGTCGGCCGGACTACATTCGCCAGTCCATCGACGGCAGCTTGAAACGCCTCGGCGTGGACACTCTCGATCTGTATTACCAACACCGCATCGACCCGCAGGTGGCCATTGAAGAAACCGTTGGCGCCATGGCCGAGCTGGTCAGTGCCGGCAAAGTCCGTTATCTGGGACTGAGCGAGGCCTCGGTGACGACGCTGGAACGGGCGCACAAGGTTCATCCGATCAGTGCGTTGCAAAGTGAATATTCGTTGTGGAGCCGTGATCAGGAAGAAAACGGTTGCCTGGCGGCCTGCCAACGCCTGGGCATCGCCTTTGTGCCTTATAGCCCGTTGGGCCGGGGGTTTCTGACCGGCGCATTGAAAAGTCCGGATGATTTCGCGGCAGACGATTACCGCCGTTTCAGCCCGCGCTTCCAGGGCGAAAACTTCGCGAAGAACCTGCTGCTGGTGCAGCAGGTTCAGGCGCTCGCGGCAGAGAAAGGTGTGACCGCCGGGCAACTGGCACTGGCGTGGGTGCTGGCCCAGGGTGATTACCTGATCCCGATTCCAGGCACCAAGCAACGTCGATACCTGGAAGAGAACGTGGCTGCACTGCAGGTGACGCTGAGCGTTGAAGAACTGCACGCGCTGGAGGCGGTCTTTGCGGCGAATGCCACCGCTGGCCTGCGTTATCCGGAGGAAGTCATGAAGCTGCTCGACCGGTAAGGGTCGCCGGCCCGTTCGATGAACTGAGCGGGCCGGACAACACGGCGTCAGGTCTTGACCGGGAGACCATTTCCAGATCGCAATAGCAAGATCAAAAGATCGTCCGAACGCGGCCCGAGCCTTCGTCAGTTCCTACAGGTGAACGCGTGCACCACCAAACAACGAGGTCGAGCGTTAGCTCGCCTCGCGGTGCTGTTGCGGTGCACGCCCCCTCGAGAGGCCGAGCGCAGGTTCTGCGCAGTGGG
>NZ_AKJJ01000079.1:0-77637 GCF_000282395.1 Pseudomonas sp. GM55
ACGAATATTGCGTACACCCACTCACCCTGTGGGAGCGGGCTTGCCCGCGAAGGCGGTGGGTCAGTCGACATTGATGTTGAATGTGAGGGCCTCTTCGCGGGCAAGCCCGCTCCCACAGGGTCATGCAGTGGCTTGCGCGGTGAACCACTGCATCACCGCCCCGCAGGCGGGATGCGCGGCGGCCGAGGGTTGCAGGCACAGCGAGTAAATCCCCCGGGTCTTCAGCGGCTCACCAAACGGAATCACCAGTTCGCCGCGCTGGATCGACTCGCCTGCCAGGGTCATGTCGGTCATCGCCACCCCCAGGCCACGGGCGGCGGCATCGAGGGCCAGTTCGTCGAGGTTGAAGGGGATATGCCGATAGTCCTGCAACGACAGGCCGCCGTTGGCCGACAGCCAGGCCTGCCAGTCATGTTGATCGGAAGAGCGGTGCAACAGGGCGAACCCCGATAAATCTTCCAGCGACGTCATTGGCCGGTCAGGGTTGCCCAGGCCCGGCGCGCACACCGGCACCAGGGCCTCCTCGAACAGGGTCAAGCAATCGGGCGCTGTGGATGGCTCGGGCAGATAGAGAATGTAGGCGTCACTGTCACTGGCCGGCTCAACCACTTCGGTGGCCACAGTTTCAATTGCCAGGGATACGTCCGGGTGATGCCGGTAGAAATCGCTCAGTTTGGGCAGCAGCCAGCGCACCGCCAACGACACATGCATGCGGATGCGGAACGGGCGTTCCTGCGGCGCGAGCCGCTCTTCGAGGGTCCGTAACTGTTCGAGGATGCTGCGGGCGCTGGCCAGTACCTGTTCACCCTCTGAGGTCAGTTGAATACTGCGGCTGCTCCTGACAAACAGCGGCACGCCAAAGTGGCTCTCCAACTGCTGGATCTGTCGGCTCACGGCGCTTTGGGTCAGGCAGAGCTTTTGCGCCGCCTGGGTGAAGCTGCCTGACCCGGCGACCTCGACCAAGGCCTGCAAGCCCTGCAGCGAGGGCACGTGGCGAATTTTATCCATGCGTTTTCAGAATGCCTTGATGATTTAATAACGTTGGTTGTCCGCGTTTTGACCCTTTAGATTCTAGCCATTGCCACCGTACTCGAAAACCACTCATGCGAATCCTGCATGCAGTGTTGCTTTGGATCGAGACGGTCGGCAGAACAAGAACCTGAGGTGACGCATGGAAAATATCTGTGGCTGGATTGCGCAAGCGGGGAGGTCTCCGTTGCGCGATCCGCTCAAAGGCACGCAACACGCCGACTGGCTGGTGATCGGTGGCGGCATCACCGGCCTCAGTGCGGCGCACGCTCTGGCGCAAATGCACCCCCAGGCCCGCATTGTGGTCGTTGATCGCCAGCGGGCTGCGCAGGGGGCATCGGCGCGCAACTCCGGTTTTGTGGTGGCCCACGAGCATCCCGCCGCTGGCGAACTGGTGGGTAGCGCCGGGTTTGCCGGGTATCAAGTGGATACGGCCATAGGCCGCGCAGCCGCCGACGAAGTCCGCAAGCAGATCACCCGCCATGGCATCGAGTGCGACTTCAGGGAATCGGGCTATTTCTTTGCCGTCAGCGATCCACGCAAGCTGACCCAGGTCGAGGCCAAACTGCAGACCCTGCGTGCCGTTGGCGCCAGCGCACATTTTTTGCAGGGCCAGGCATTGATCGAGAAACTCGGCAGCCGGCACTACCGCGCCGCGATCTGGTGCGGTAACGGCAATGCGCTGCTGCAACCGGCGAAGTACGTGAAGGGCTTGCTCGACGCCTTGCCGCAGACAGTGACGGTCTGCGAGAACACCGACATCACCGGCCTTGAGCGCCTGGGCGACGGGCGAATTCGCGCCCGGGGCCAAAATGGCTGCGTCGAGGCCAGGCAAGTTTTGGTCTGCCTCAACGCCTTTGTCCCGCGCGCGGGTATCGATGACAGCGGCACATTTGCGATGGAACTCAGCGCCAGCCTCACGCGGCCGCTCAGCGATCAAGAGTTTCAGGCCATGGGCGCGCCTGCGTCCTGGGGCGTGCTGTCGACCCGCCCGTTGGGCGCCACGGTGCGCCTGACGCCGGATCGCCGGGTGATGATCCGCAACACCGCGGAATACCGCTCCCGGGATCTGTCCCTGGACGAACTGTCGACCCGCCGCCAGCACCATGTGCTGGGGTTGCAGCGGCGGTTCCCGATGCTCGGCGAGCAGGACATCGAATACACCTGGACCGGCCACCTCAGCGCTTCGCGTTCCGGGCAAGCGTATTTCGCCAAGGTCGAGGAGGGCGTTTTCGCCGTGGCCGGGTGCAATGGCTCCGGCGTGGCGCGGGGCACGCTGTGGGGCCGCTTGCTGGCGGAGTGGGCCTCGGGTCGCGAATCGCCGCTGCTGCACTCGGTCATCCAACGGGCGCAGCCCGGCTGGCTGCCGCCCAAGCCGTTGCTCGATATCGGTGCCATGCTGCGTATGCGCGTGGAAGCGGTCCGGGCCAGAAGCGAAATCTGAAAACACCCGTTTAACGACAAGAACAAAAGCACTTCCCATCGAAGGTGATTCAACATGCGCGTCAATACGCTTTCCCTTGTGGCCCTGATCTCGACCTTTTGCGCCGCGGCTTATGCCGACGAAACCGTCAACATTTCCAACTGGAACGGCTACATCGCCGACGACACCTTGCCCAGCTTCACCCAGGCAACCGGGATCAAGGCGACCTACGACATCCACGACAGCAACGAAGTGCTGGAATCGAAGCTGATGACCGGCAACACCGGTTATGACGTGGTCAGCCCGTCGAACCACTTCCTGTCGCGCCTGATCAAGGCCGGGGCCATCCAGAAACTCGACAAGAGCCAGCTGCCCGACTGGAAGAACCTTGACCCGGCGTTGATGAAGAAACTCGAGGTCAACGATCCGGGTAACCAATACGGCTTCCCCTACATGTGGGGCACGGCGGGTATCGGTTACAACGTCGAGAAGATCAAGGCGATCTTCGGCAACACCGACGTCACCCATTCCTGGAGCCTGTTCTTCGACGAGAACAACATCAAGAAACTCAGCGAGTGCGGTGTGGCGATCATCGACAACCCGACGCAGATCCTGCCGATTACCCTCAATTACCTGGGCTTGCCGCCCCACAGCCATGAGCCGGCCGATTACAAGAAAGCCGAGCAGGCCCTGCTGAAGATCCGCCCATACGTCCAGTATTTCCACGCGTCCAAGTACATCAGCGACCTGGCCAACGGCAACGTCTGCGCGGTGATCGGTTTCAACGGCGACATCGTGCAGGCCGCCGCCAGCGCCAGGGAAGCGAAGAACGGGATCGATATTGCCTACTCGATCCCGGACGAAGGTTCCACGCTGTGGCTCGACATGGTGGTCATGCCCAAGAGCGCGCCCCATGAACACAACGGCTATGCCTACATGAACTACCTGTTGCAGCCGAAGGTGATCGCCAACATCAGCAACAGCATCCATTACGCCAACCCCAACAGCGCAGCGGATGCCTATGTCGACCCGGCGGTGAAGCAGGACCTGGCGATTTATCCGCCGAAAGCCGTGATGGACAAGCTGTTCACCGTCGAGGACTTGCCCGCGGCCATCGCACGCCTGAGCACGCGTTTGTGGACCAAGCTGAAAACCAATACCTGACCGACTCAGGCCAGCATCGACATCAACCCGCCCTGACGGTCCAGCCTGGCCAGGTCGTCGAAGCCGCCGATGTGCGTGTCGTCGATGAAAATCTGCGGCACGCTGCGGCGGTTGCTGCGGCTGAGCATTTCTTCGAATTTGCCTGGCTCGCGTTGAATGTTTATCTCCTGCATCGCCGCGCCTTTGCTGGCCAGCAAGGCCTTGGCGTTGCGGCAATAAGGGCAGGTGTCGGTGGTGTACAGGGTCACGGTTTTCATGGTGGATACTCCGTCGTTCAAGTCATTCAGGCGTCGATGGCCGGGAAGTCGATGTCGGTCAGCACAGCGTTGTTCAGGTAGTTGGTCAGCGTCTGCGCAGCCACGTGGGCAATCACTTCAACGATCTTGCCGTCACCGATACCGGCAGCACGGGCAGCGGCGATCTGTTCGACCGTCAGGTGGCCACGGCTTTCGGTGACCTGGCGGGCGAGGGTGGCATAGGCGTTGAGTTCACCCTGACGCGCGCTGAGGATGTCCTGGCCTGACAGCCCGGCCTTGCCGGCGAACAGCGTGTGGGCCGCCAGGCAGTAGTCGCAGCCGTTGACCTGCGAAGTGGCGAGGGACACCGCTTCTTTCTCCGTGGCGCTCAAGGACGTCTTGCCCAGTGCGGTCGAGTTTTGCAGGTACGAGGCCAACACCGCCGGGGCGTGGGCCAATACCTTGAATACGTTGGGCAAAAAACCGATTTTCTTCTGCACGCCTTCCAGCAGCGGGCGCGTGGCGTCGGTGGCGTGTTCCAGGCTGATCGGGGCAATGCGGGTCATGGTGATACTCCGTGGTGTAAAGCGCGGAATGCGCTGGGTACGGAGCTGATGTTAGGGAGAGTGCTTGGCTTGTTGGGTGCAAATCGTCGAGGATATGCGACAGATCGTCCAGAACTGCCCTCGGGAGCCTTGTCATGGATCGCTTGTCCACGTTGCTCACACACTTTGGCGTCAATGCCGGCACGTTCCATAGCGGTACGTTTTGCGGTACTGCCGCCTTCGACGGCCAACAGGTCGGCGGTCATTTGCACCTGCTTCAGGCGGGTGAGTTGCTGCTCAGGTTGGGGGATCAACCGGATCTGCAACTGACCGAACCGACCCTGATCTTTTTCCCCCGGCCCTATCGGCATCGCCTGCTCGCTTCAGAAGCGGCCGGCACGCAACTGGTCTGCGCGACCCTGGATTTCGACGGCGGTGCGGGCAATGCCCTGGCGGCGGCACTGCCGGATTACCTGGTGCTCAAGCTCGATGAAATCCCGGCGCTGGCCGGGACCCTGGAATGGCTGTTCAACGAGGCGTTTGACGGTACGTGCGGGCGTGAAGCGGTAATGGACCGGTTGTTTGAATTGGTGGTGATTCTGTTGCTGCGGCACATTCTGAGTACGGGTGGCCAGCAACCCGGCATGATGGCCGGCCTCGCCGATGCGCGCCTGGCGCGCCCCCTGAGCCTGATGCATCAAACCCCGGCCAAGGCCTGGAGCGTGGCCGAACTCTCGGTCGCCGCCAACATGTCGCGGGCCAGTTTCGCCGAACATTTTCGCCGGGTGGTCGGGCAGACGCCGGTGGATTACCTGGTGAGCTGGCGCATCAGCCTGGCGCAGAAACGCTTGCGCGAGGGCCGGCCGATTGCGCTGATTGCCGAGGAAGTCGGTTACGAAAGCCCCTCGGCGCTGGCTCGGGCGTTTCGGCGCAAGACAGGGCTCAGCCCACGGGAGTGGAAGGGCAACTGACCACCGCCTATCCCCTTTGTGGGAGCGGGCTTGCTCGCGTATGCGGTGTATCAGTCGATCTCATAGGTGTCTGACACTGCGCCTTCGTCGGAACGCCGCCCGGAGCAAGCCCGCTCCCGCAGGTTTTGCGGTTGCCTACGTGTGCATCAGAACTTGTACGCCTGCCGTCCTACCAGCAGCCATTTGCCGTTCTGCTTTTGCCAGATCTGCAAGTTTTCGATTTCGGTGGGCACCACTTCGGTGCCTTTGAGCGCTTGCGCCGAGAAGTGGTGGCGGACCAGCGCGACATCGCCCGAGAGGGTAATGGTCTGGTTCTGCATCTCCAGGGTCTTGAAGGCACTTTTGCCGGTTTCGATGTCGGCGATGAATGCCTGCTTGTCCTGGATCTTGCCGCTGGAATGCCCGTAGGTCAGGTTCTCGGCGGTCAAGGCGTTCAACTCCGGGATGTCTTTGTGCAGCATGGCCTGGGTCAGGTGGTCGACCGCCTGGGCCACGTCCTTGTCCGCTGCAGCCGGGGCGGCAGCGACGTAGCCGCTGAACAGGCACAGAAAACCAATCAGCACTGTTGCTTTTTTCATGGGTGTTTCCTTGTTGTTGTAGGGATAGCACGAAGATTGTTTGAATATTCATCAGACATCGTACAACCTATCATGCGGTGGAGGGAAAAAGCGAACTTGCCCGGCGACCGCATGTCGTAAAAAGGACAATCTGTGGGAATAGCCTTCAACTCCTGCTCGAACCCGTCGATAACCTCTTCAAGCGTGCCATCCGCGCAGGGTAAACCCCGTCGCCAAACGTGCCAGAGAGGAACCACAGAGTGTCCATAAAACTGCGTTTAATATTGCTGATCGGCACCGGATTGCTCACTGCGTTGATCATGAGCCTGGTCAGTTACCTGGGGAACGCCCGGATGGCCGAGGCCGTGGACGACAACAATGTCAGCATGGCCGCGCTGCGCAATCACCTCGAAGCCGACATGATGCACGACGCTTTGCGCGCCGATGTGTTATCGGCCATGTTGGTGGGCTTGAACAAAAGCACCAGCAGCAAGGCCGAGGTGCGCAGTTCCATCGAAGAGCACACCCGACGCTTTCGTGAAGTGCTCGGGGAAAACCTCAAGCTGCCGGTCCACGACACCATCAAGGCCAGTCTGAACAAGATCAAGCCGAGCATCGACACCTACATCAGTGCCGCCGAGCGCATCGCCGGGCTGGCGCTGGAAAACCCGGAAGCCGCGCAACAGGAACTGGGCACGTTCAACAACGCCTTCAGCCAGCTGGAAGACCAGATGGAAGCCCTCAGCGAGTTGATCGAAAGCAACACGCAACAGACCAGCCAGGGCACGGCGCAAGCCATCAGCAACGCCAACCTGACCCTGGGCGGCATGCTGATCGCCAGTTTGTTGTTGCTGCTGGCCCTTGGGCGTTCGGCGATCCTGAGCATCATGGGCCCGCTGCAAACCGCCAGCCGCATTGCCCAGGGCATCGCTCATGGCAACCTCGGTGAGCCGATTGTCGAGCCCACCCACAAGGATGAAGCCAGCGCATTGATTCGTAGCCTGGCAACCATGCAGCGGGATTTGCGCGGCATGATCGAGGTGGTGCGCAGCAATGCCCACGGCGTCAGCGGCATGAGCGAGCAACTGAGCAATGGCTGCCATGAGGTGGCCGGCAGCAGCCAGCAGCAAAGCGCGGCAGCCAGCACCATGGCCGCGGCTGCCAGCGAAATGACCGCGAGCATCGAGGAAATCACCCGGCATGCCGAGCGGGCGCTGGACATGGCCAATCAGGCCGAGGCGTTGGCCAAGGACGGCGGCCGGGTGATCCACCAGGTGGTCAACGACATGGACGGCATCGCGCGTTCGGCGCAGCACTCGGCGCAGGTGATCCGCACGCTGGACAAAGAGTCCGAGGGGATTTTCAGCATCATTCAAGTGATCAAGGGCATCGCCGACCAGACCAACCTGTTGGCGCTGAACGCCGCCATCGAAGCCGCCCGAGCCGGCGAGCAGGGCCGTGGTTTCGCCGTGGTGGCCGATGAGGTCCGCAGCCTGGCGGGGCGCACCAGCGCTTCCACCCAGGAAATCGCCAGCATGGTCGCACGCATCCAGCAAAGCACCCGCGAGGCAGTGATCAGCATGGAGGAGGGCGTGGCCCAGGTCGACAAAGGCATGGCGGTGACGGCCGATGTCGAGCGCGCCATTCGTGAAATCCTCGACGCCACGCTCAACACCACGCAACTGGTCAATGACATCAGCCGCACCATCGGCGAGCAAAGCCTGGCCAGCAACGAAATTGCCCATCAGGTGGAGATGATTGCCGGCATGTCGGAAGGCAACAGCAAGGTGATCGGGCAAACGGCTTCGACCACCGATGAATTGTCCAGCCTGGCGGGGCAGTTGGCGCAGTCGGTGGATCGGTTTCGGCTTTAAAGCTGCAGAACACCGTAGGAGCTGGCTTGCCAGCGAAGAGGCCGGAAGGATCGATGCACAATTCAAGGCCGCCTTCGCTGGCAAGCCAGCTCCTACAGGTCAGGGGTTAAAGGTATTTGTCCGTCACAGCCCCCTCCGAAGCACTGGACACTGTCTTCGCATACTTGGCCAGCACTCCGCGTTTGTACTTGGATGGCGGCCGCACCCAATGCGACTTGCGCTCGGCCAGCACCGCCTCGGAAACATCCACGGTAATCTGCCGGGTTTCAGCATCGATGATGATCCTGTCGCCATTCTCGACCAGCGCAATCGGCCCGCCCTCAAAGGCTTCCGGCGTGATGTGACCGACCACGAAACCGTGGGAGCCGCCGGAAAAACGCCCGTCGGTAATCAGCGCCACATCCTTGCCCAGGCCCTTGCCCATGACCGCCGACGTCGGCGAGAGCATTTCGCGCATGCCCGGCCCACCCTTGGGGCCTTCGTAGCGGATCACGATCACTTCGCCGGGCTGCACCTCGCCATTGAGAATGCCGGCCAGCGCACCTTCTTCGCCGTGATAGACCCGCGCCGTGCCTTCAAAGCGCAGGCCTTCCTTGCCGGTGATCTTGGCCACGGCGCCGGTGGGCGAGAGGTTGCCGCGCAGAATGACCAGGTGGGAATCCTTTTTGATCGGCTGGTCGAAAGGCCGGATCACGTCCTGGCCGGCCGGGTAATCGGGCACGCTGGCCAGGTTTTCCGCCAGGGTCCGGCCAGTGACGGTCAGAACATCGCCGTGCAGCATGCCGGCATCCAGCATGCGCTTCATCAGCGGTTGAATACCGCCGATGGCCACCAGTTCGCTCATCATGTATTTACCGCTGGGGCGCAGGTCGGCGACCACCGGAGAAATCTTGCCCAGCTCGACGAAGTCATCCAGGGTCAGCTCGACATCCACGGCATTGGCCATGGCCAGCAGATGCAGCACGGCATTGGTCGAGCCGGCGAGGGCGATCACCACGCGGATGGCATTCTCGAAGGCTTTGCGGGTCATGATGTCGCGAGGCTTGAGGTCGAGCTTGAGCAGTTCCATGACCTGCTGGCCGGCGCGGAAACTGTCCGAGGCCTTGTCGGCGCCGATGGCGTCCTGGGAGCTGGAGCCGGGCAGGCTCATGCCCAATGCTTCAATGGCCGAGGCCATGGTGTTGGCGGTGTACATGCCGCCACAGGAACCGGGGCCGGGAATCGCCACTTCCTCGATCTGCTTGACCTGTATCTCGCTGATATCGCCCCGCGCGTGCTGGCCCACGGCCTCGAACACGGAAATGATGTCGGTATGGCCGGCCCCCGGCTGGATGGTGCCGCCATAGACAAAGATCGACGGGCGATTCAGCCGCGCCATGCCGATCAGGCACCCCGGCATGTTCTTGTCGCAGCCGCCGATGGTCACCAGGCCGTCGAAGCCCTCGCAACCGGTGACCACTTCGATGGAGTCAGCGATCACTTCGCGGGACACCAGCGAATACTTCATGCCTTCGGTGCCGTTGGCGATGCCGTCGGAAATGGTGATGGTGTTGAAGATCACGCCCTTGGCACCCGCGGCATTCGCGCCTTTTTCGGCTTCGAGCGCCAGCTTGTCGATGTGCATGTTGCAGGGCGTGACCATGGCCCAGGTCGAGGCGATGCCGACCTGCGGCTTGCTGAAGTCTGCATCGGTAAAGCCCACGGCCCGCAGCATGGCGCGTGCCGGTGCGGCTTCCACGCCGTCGATCACTTGAGAGGAGTACTTGCGCAGATCGTCTTTGTCGCTCATGACAATTCCTCAAAGTCTCACCAGGGAAACCCGATGAGTATAGTCCCCCCTCCGCCGGTGCCTGTAGCCGTTGCCTCCCGTAGGAGCTGGCTTGCCAGCGAAAGCGCCCGATTGGTCAATACACGGCTCAAGACCGCCTTCGCCGGCAAGCCGGCTCCTACAGACCCATGGCGCGCGGGTAAGCCTTGTCGTGATATTCTTCGCGCCAACTTGGTTTGACCTATTCAGTTGGCGTGTCCTCGAGACGTGCCGGCAGAATCACTGTCGCTCAAGTAGCTGAAGCCAATAAAGATAAAAAGTCAGTTCAGAAGGGACATTAAAACTGGGGTCGACGCGGTTCGTCGGCCTTGTGTGCCCACCCTGCAATCCTTGAGTGCCGCACCCGTGACTGCCGTGAAACACGGGGCTGTGCACGTGAGGATGGAAGGGCGGATGGCGTTTTATCATAGGTGCTACAGATGTTTAAGAAAGTGAACACGGCCCTGTTGGGGCTGGCGTTGTCGATGGGGATGACTTCCGTCCACGCACAAGAGGCAAAGAAAGTCGATGTGTTGCTGATTGGCGGCGGCATCATGAGTGCGACCCTGGGTGTGTGGCTCAATGAGCTGGAACCCGGCATGTCGATGGAAATGGTCGAGCGCCTCGACGGCGTCGCCCAGGAAAGCTCCAATGGCTGGAACAACGCCGGTACCGGTCACTCCGCCCTGGCCGAGCTGAACTACACCCCGGAAGACGAGAACGGCAAGGTCTCGATCCAGAAGGCCGTTGAAATCAACGAAGCCTTCCAGATCTCCCGCCAGTTCTGGGCCTGGCAGGTTCAGCAAGGCGTGCTGAAGAATCCGCGTTCGTTCATCAACTCCACTCCGCACATGAGCTTCGTGTGGGGCGATGACAACATCAAGTTCCTGAAAAAACGCTACGAAGCCCTGCAGGCGAGCCCGCTGTTCGCCGGCATGCAGTACTCCGAAGACCCGGCTGTGATCAAGCAGTGGGTGCCGCTGATGATGGAAGGGCGTGACCCGAACCAGAAGATCGCGGCCACCTGGAGCCCGATCGGCACCGACATGAACTTCGGCGAAATCACCCGTCAGTTCGTTGCGCACCTGCAAACCACACCGAAGTTCGACTTGAAGCTGTCCAGCGAAGTGCAGGACATCACCAGGAACGAAGACGGCAGCTGGCGCGTCAGCTACAAAAACCTGAAAGACGGCAGCAAGACCGAAACCGACGCCAAGTTCGTGTTCATCGGCGCCGGCGGCGGTGCCCTGCACCTGCTGCAGAAGTCCGGCATTCCTGAAGCCAAGGAATACGCAGGCTTCCCGGTAGGCGGCTCGTTCCTGGTGACCGAGAACCCGACCATCGCCGAGCAACACCTGGCCAAGGCCTATGGCAAGGCTTCGGTGGGTGCACCGCCAATGTCGGTTCCACACCTGGACACCCGCGTGCTGGACGGCAAGCGCGTGATCCTGTTTGGCCCATTCGCGACCTTCAGCACCAAGTTCCTGAAAGAAGGCTCGTACCTGGACCTGCTGACCACCACGACCACGCACAACGTGTGGCCAATGACCAAGGTCGGCATCAAGGAATACCCGCTGGTCGAGTACCTTGCAGGCCAGCTGATGCTGTCTGACGAAGACCGCATGAACGCCCTGAAAGAATACTTCCCGAACGCCAAGGCCGAAGACTGGCGCCTGTGGCAAGCCGGCCAGCGCGTGCAGATCATCAAGCGTGACGAAGCGGCCGGTGGCGTGCTGAAACTGGGCACCGAGATTGTTGCTTCGCAAGACGGCAGCATCGCCGGCCTGCTGGGCGCCTCCCCAGGCGCTTCGACCGCCGCACCGATCATGCTGACCGTGCTGCAGAAGGTGTTCAAGGACAAGGTCGCGACCCCTGACTGGCAGGCAAAACTGCACCAGATCGTGCCGAGCTACGGCACCCAGCTGAACGCCAGCGCTGAGAAGGTTGCTGAAGAGTGGGCCTACACCGCCAAGGTGCTGGAGCTGACTCCGCCACCCGCGGTGATTGCGCCGGCTGTGACTCCGGTGACTGTCGATACGGCTGTGAAGGCGCCGAAGGCTAATGCTGCGAGTGATATGGCTCTGTAAAAGGATGCCTCACCCGTAATGGTGAGGCGTTTGAGTCACTTGGAGCTGTAATGAAAAACCCGCTGAACCAGTAATGGTAGGCGGGTTTTTTTATGGTTTTTTGTGAGGGGCGGAACCCACCAGATGACATGTGGGTTTTCGAAATCAGTTCAATTAGCAATTTACTCAATGTATTTAAGATATGTTCCAAATATCATTAGAGCAATGCTTAGTAGCCAGCCTAAACCCCATGAAATAACCAGCATTCGCTTCAAGTCGTTTGGGAATTTTTCGACATCCGTAGCATCCACAATTCCTCTCTTTACGGAAAGTGCTGGCATTATTAGAACCATGGTAAGAACGCCGCTGCGCAGAACTTTTCCGATAATTCCCATGTGAAAAAATGCAGACTTGTTAACTTTTACGAAATGACTGTTTGGTAGCAATGCTTCCGCTTTTTCGGTGTAGGCTTGCACGATGTAAACTAGCCATATCGCTACAAGCGTTAATGGGCCCAGTATAAATAGTGCTATCAGACCGAGAGGGATATTACTCATTTTTCTATCGTTTCATACAAGAATTCACCAACGCGTTCACCCACCATTTCTCCGAGTAAACCACCTTCTATTCCTCCTACTGCGCCGCCAACTACACCGCATGCGATTGCGCCGGACCCGCCACTTGCGATCCCTAACACTAACATGCACCCCACGATAGCCGCTTGTCCTGCAAAACCTCCTATTACGCCTCCACCAACAAGGCTTCCCGCCAAAGAAGATCCCTCAACATACTTGGCCTTCGTACACTCATCCTCCCGCCCCAACGCACATGCTTGCCGGATACTCAGCCCGGCTGAAGCAACGTCCAGCGCGACGCCAATATAGGCCCCTCGCTTGATCAGCTTCGCCGCCCTGGCCACGCCGCTGACTTTTTGTGCATAACCGGCAATCTCCCCGGTGCTCATGTAGCTCTTGGTCGAAATCCCCAGCATGCGTTTTATCGAGCCTCGATAACGCAGCCCGGAGCCGTAGGACGCGACATTGCCCAGTTGTGTTTCCAGCTTGCCGAACAGTCTGGCGCGTTCAAGTGAATCACCCTGACTTGTAGTTGACGAGGTTGATATATTGCAGGTATTCAGAAGCTCGCCTTTTAGGGGGACTCAACTTCCAGATACTTGATTTGTGCAGCGAAGATAAAGACCGAAAGCCATGGAGGTGAATAAAAAAAACCAACATAACCCCCAGGATGTGAATAAGATCCGCTTCAGGTGTTTTGGGAAGTCTCTTGCTTCGGTCGTATCTAAAATCCCTTTTCTGATGCTGATTCCCTGTAGTAATAACACCATGGTAAGAAAACCATTGCGCATGGCTTTCCCAATAAATCCGGCGTGAGAATATGCTGCCTTATTTGTTCTTACAAAACTGCTCTTTGGTAATAAGTCTTCCGCCTTTTCTGTATAGGCATGGATTATATAAATCAACCATACCTCTATGAGTGCAAGGGGGGTTAAAAGAAAAATTGATATTAGACCAAGAGGTACGTGGTTCATTGGCTCATTCCTTCATATAGGAACTCACCAATTTTTTCGCCTGCGCCACCCAATAATTTTCCACCCTGCCATCCACCCACTGCTCCACCTGCGACGCCGCACATGAGTCCCCCAGGACCACCAGTTGCTATTCCCAAAACAAACAAACATCCGAGAGTTGCCGTATAGCCGCCAATGACTCCCCCAGCGCTACCCCCCACTAAGGTTCCCGCCAGCGAAGCCCCCTCAACATACTTGGCCTTCGTGCATTCATCCTCCCGCCCCAACGCACATGCTTGCCGGATACTCAGCCCGGCAGAGGCAACGTCCAGCGCGACGCCAATATAGACCCCTCGCTTGATCAGCTTCGCCGCCCTGGCCACGCCGCTGACCTTCTGCGCATAACCGGCAATCTCCCCGGTGCTCATGTAGCTCTTGGTCGAAATCCCCAGCATGCGTTTTATCGAGCCTCGATAACGCAGCCCAGAGCCGTAGGACGTTACATTGCCGAGTTGTGTTTCCAGCTTGCCGAACAACCGGGCGCGTTCGGTGTAAAACCGGTCCCGGGCCGCTATCGATCCGCTGCGCAGATAGTCTTTATGGGCCTGTTCGATCTCCTCCAGGGTGGTCTTGATCGCGGCCATGTGTTTGCTCCAGCCGTCACTGACGACACCGGCGCCGATAGCACCGTCAGCGAGCATTTCCTGGAGCAGTTCGAAGTTATCGAGCAGGAAGTCGTCGGCGTCGACCTGATTGGTCAGCAGGGCGATGTGGATTTCCCGCGCCCTGGCCATCAGGTACGCCTCTTCATGGGTACTCGATTGAGTCGACACGTCGCCGATGATCACAAGCTCGCCCGCCAGCACCACCGAGTTGGCGATATGGCTGTTGAGTGCATCGAACTTGTTCTTGGCGATACCGGTCAGGCCCAGGTGGGCCTTGAGGGACGCGTAAGTCTGGGATTGCGCATTGATGAACGCCAGAGGCTGTGCCATGTCAGCCTCACGAATAACGTTTGTTGCCGATGCGATCCCATCCGCCGGCTACATTGCCGCCGCCGGCGCCATCGCTGCGTTTTTGCTGGGTATAGACTGTCTTGATGCGGCCATAGTCCAGTTGCACGATTTCTACCGGAATGCCGGCGCTGGCATTTTGCATGTAGTCGGCAATGATGACTTCCTCGAGCACGATCTCGAAATACTTGAGCTTGTCAGCCCCCGCACGGCTGAGCACCAGCGTGACTTCTTTCAGGTGGTCGCCGGCGCAACTCGCCTCCATCAACTTGCAGCTGGATTTGTCCAAGACCTTGGTAAAGGTGAAGGTGCTTAGCGTGGTGCGGCCGGCCGTCGCGCCACCGGCAGAGCTGGCGGTGGCTGAAGTGCTTTGGCGAGTGCCAAAGCTGTAGCCGTTGACCTCGATCCAGTCGCGGTACTTTTCGTCCAGGGCTTCGCCCGGAATGCCTTCGATTTTGATGTATGCGTCAAACGCCATGCGACCTCTCCTTGGCAATCAATATTTGCGGGAGGGAATGTACGTTCTTCCGGGCAGGCAGGGTTCATCCCAAAGCCGCTAATGGGTGAAATCAGATTTTTCCTACTCGGTGTTGGTGGGGGGCTGTAGGACGTTTGCGCGCAAGCCATGAATTTCTCTTTCGCAGCCCCTGTCATCAATTGCCAAGTCCCTGACGTTCAATGCGAAGCAACCCATGTGCACGTGACGATACTGGTTTGTTTATCGACACCGAACAATAAAGAGAACCCGCACTGACACATCAAGGCTGATGCCTCTTCATCCTGACGAGGGACTGTCAGTTGCATCTCGATAAAACAATCAAGGAGAGCGTGCAATGAAGTTCAGTTTTGTAGACAGCAGCCAGCCGAGCCGGCGGCGGGTTTTACGCGATGCTTTTACCTTGGCTTTGGCGGCCTCGCCGTTGGCCAACCTTGCCAGGGCCGCCGAGGAAACCGGTGCCGCCAGTGAGTCTGCCAATGAGGTGACCTTTGCCGCGGGCCCACGACCGCTGGTGCAATACCCGCAAAAACGCCCTTTGACCCTGGTGACCACGCGTCCACCGCATCTGGAGACGCCGTTCTCTGTCTTCAATGAAGGGGCCATCACGCCCAATGACGCCTTTTTCGTGCGTTATCACCTGGCCAATTTTCCGACCAGCATCGACCCCGACACCTACCGCCTGACGATCAAGGGTGTGGTCGACACGCCGCTGTCACTGTCCCTTGCCGAGCTCAAGGCCCTCGCCGAGCCGGTGGAGGTGGTGGCCGTCAATCAGTGTTCGGGCAACAGCCGTGGCTTTTCGATGCCGCGGGTGTTCGGCGCTCAGTTGGGCAATGGCTCCATGGGCAATGCGCGTTGGCTGGGGGTGCCGCTCAAGGCGGTGCTGGAAAAGGCCGGCGTGAAGGCCGAGGCCAGGCAAGTGACCTTCCGTGGGCTGGATAAACCGGTGCTGCCAAGCACGCCGGAGTTCATCAAGGCGCTGGACATCGGCCATGCCTTGGACGGCGAGCCGATGATTGCCTGGTCGATGAATGGCACTGACCTGCCATTCCTCAACGGTTATCCGATTCGTCTGGTGGTGCCTGGTTATTTCGGCACGTACTGGGTCAAGCACCTGAGCGAGATCGAAGTCGTCGACCATGCCTACGACGGTTTCTTCATGGCCAAGGGTTATCGGGTTCCGGATAACGACTGCTTCTGCGTTGCTCCCGGCACTACGCCGGCGAAAACCCAACCGATTTCCAGATTGCCGGTGCGCAGTTTCATTACCAGCGTCAAGCATGGCGACGTACTGCCTCTGAACAAAAGCGTGGTGCTCAAGGGCATCGCGTTCGACGGTGGTACCGGGGTGAACAAGGTGGAGGTGTCGATCGACGGCGGAAAGACCTGGCGTGAATCCACCCTCGGGCAGGACCTTGGCCGCTTCTCCTTCCGCGAGTGGACATTGCCGATCACCTTTACCAGCAAGGGCGCCACACAGTTGATGGTACGAGCCAGCAACAGTGCCGGCGAGACGCAACCGCTGCAAGCCGACTGGAACCCCGGTGGCTATCGCCGCCACGTCGTAGAAACCAGCCACGTGACCGTCGCCTGAGGAGGCCGCATGAAACCCATGAAATTCATGACCGCCTTGCTGTGCGCGGCTCAGGTCGGTCTGGCCAGCATGGCTGGCGCCGCACCCCTTTCGATTACGTTGCCGGCCGAAACGGCTGCCTTGAAGCCCAGTACATTGCCGGGCTACCCATTGGCCCGGCAGAAGTGTTCCATCTGCCATTCGGCCGATTACATCAACTTCCAGCCGCCGGGCATGAGCCTGGCGCAGTGGACCGCCGAAGCGGGCAAGATGCAGCACGTGTACGGTGCGCCGATCAGCGACCGGGATGTGAGTGTTATCGGCGCCTACCTGGCGGTGACCTACGGCAGTGCCCAGGCGAGCGATGCCGATGTTCAGGCGGCCTCGACCCCCCCGGCGGATCAGCCACCCACGGTGTCGGTTGCGAAAGTCGCCTCGGCCTTGCTTCAGGACAACGCCTGCCTGTCCTGCCATGCGGTCGATCATAAGGTCGTCGGCCCGGCCTATCATGATGTGGCGGCCAAATATGCCAATGACCCGCAGGCACTGGCCCGGGTCATGTCCAGCATTCAGCACGGCGGTAGCGGTAAGTGGGGGGATGTCCCCATGCCACCTTTTGCGCAGTTAAGCTCGGACGACCTGAAAAGCCTGGCGACGTTCATCATGAAACAGTGAATCAGCGTCAACCTGATGCAAAAAAGCCCACTGAGCCGACAACGGCCAGTGGGCTTTTTGGTAGCGGATGTGCAGATTTATTTAGACATCGAGGTGCTGTCCGCACTGAAGCGCTTGAGAATGTCCTGGTACATTCTGGTCCGTCGGTGATCCTGGCCATATCCGCCAGCGGCGGCGACGGTGCCGGCCTGGACGTGGTCCAGGTACTTGAATATCTTGCCGGGCGAAAGAAACACGACTTTGTAGCCAAGCCCGATCACACGATCCTGCAGCTCATAGCCGGGCACACGATCATCGATCTGAAAATGCAGACCCTGTTGTTTCATCAGCCTGCAATTCCACAGGGTACAGAAGCTTTTCAGGTATGTCTCGGTGTAGGGCTTCGGTTCTTTTGAGCGCAGGCCTAGGGACAGTTTCAGGCGGCGGAAATGGTGCTTGGCGAAGCGTGAAGTGAAGCGCCAGACAGTCCTTGGCAAGCCGCGATTGAGTTGCTCGGTACAGCCGACCGCGATGACTTTTCGATCCTTTGTGCAGTGCTCCATCATCATCGCAAAAACATTGGCATCGAAGACGAACGTGTCGGTGTGCATCAGGAACAGGTAGTCGGTATCGACCCTGGCCAGCGCCATGTCCAGCGCCTTGCCATGGGCGATGTGGCCCGGCTCTTTGGTGGGGGCATCCCGTTCGATCAGATTGATCCAGTCGAGTGAGCGCAAATATTCGACGCTGGCATCCGCCGAATCGTTATCCACCACCCAGACGGCAATCCCGGCTTTTTGTACAGGCTCGCGCAAGAGGTCCAGGCAGATCCTGGTCAGATCAAGGGTCTTGTAATTGACCAGTACGATGCTGAACGGTGGTTTGGCGTTTGTATCGACACTACCCATCTGCGAAATGCTCGACGACTCAAAAGCATCGAAGTTTAAAGAGGCAACCTTAGCCCAAGCTTAATTTCAGCTGGGCCGTTGGTGTCGAGACGGGCGCACGGTTTTGAAGCGCTGCCAGGGGCGCAGGCTATTGCTGCCTGACGCCCTCGAACGTACCTGTTCGCACCTCGCCGCTGCGGATGTAACGGGCGATCAGTACACCCCCGGGGGAGCTGATCGAGTTCAACAAGGTGAAAGCCGACGCTTGGGCGTTGTCGCCGAACAGACGCTTGCCGCGCCCCAGCAGGATGGGGTGAATCATCAGCCGCAATTCGTCCACCAGGCCGGCAGCAAGCAGCTGACGCACCAGGTCGCCGCTGCCTTGTGTCAACAGCCGGGGACCGTCCTGACGCTTGAGCGCGCTGATCGCGTCGACCAGGTTGCCCTGCAGCGCATGACTGTTCTGCCAGTCGAGTGAATCGGCGCGATGCGTGGCCACATGCTTGGGTACGCCGTTGAACAGGTCAGCAAGGGGGCGGTTGGTTGAGTCGGGCTGAATGCGCGGCCAATAGGAGGCAAAGATGTCGTAGGTGCGACGCCCCAGCAGCAATTCGAATGGCTGTGAGAACAGGTCCTGTACGGCCTGGCCGGTAGTTTTGTCGGCGTAGGGCACGATCCAGCCACCGAATCGGAATCCGCCAGCGGGATCCTCTTCAGGCCCGCCGGGCGCCTGCATGACGCCGTCCAGACTGATGAACGCGGCAACGGTCAGTGTGCGCATGCTCTTCTCCTGATTCATCCGGGTGAAAGTGTTTGTGCAGGGATGTCTGCGACCCCTTGGGATCATATCCCCGATAGATAGTCGAACCAGGCGCTGCGAAATCGACAACAGGATGCGCGGTTTGTATTCCTTGTGAGAATGCATTTAATAAAATTAATGAATTGCTGTTGCTCGAGGCCTGGGGGCATCGGTGGCGTCTGCATAATCGCTACGACCCGCATCGTTCCACGCAATGACGCGTGGTATCTGTGATGTGATTGCTGCAATCTGTGCACTAATGATCTGCACGCAACCCGTCTTGTTCATTGGAGGGTCAGTTCTCACACTAGCGGCATCTATGTGAAGGCAGCTTCTGACTGAAGGGGTAATGACAATGGTATCTGCGATCCGGTTTAGCCAGTGCGGCAATCCTGAAGTACTGAACCTCGAGACACTGAGCGAACAATCGCCAGGGCCAGGCGAGGTCTGGCTTGAGCAAGAAGCCATTGGCGTCAACTTCCTCGACGTCACCCAGCGTAAGGGCGCGGTGCCCATGGCATTGCCGTCCGGGCTTGGGCTGGAAGGCGCCGGGCGTGTCGCCGTTGCGGGTGCCGGTGTCAGCAATGTGCAAGTTGGGGATCGCGTCGCCTATGCCACCGGCCCTATTGGCTCGTATGCTTCGGCCCGGCTTTATCCGGCGCAGCGGCTGGTCAAAATTCCGGATGCACTGTCGTTCGATGATGCTGCAGCCGTCATGTTCAAGGGCATCACTGCGCAGTACCTTTTGAAAACCACCTATCCCGTAGGGCAGGGCACAACCATTCTCCTTTACGGTGTGGCCGGAGGGCTGGGGGAAATCATGGTGCCATGGGCCAAACACTTGGGTGCCACCGTGATTGGCGTGGTTTCAAAGCAGGCCAGTGTCGAAAAAGCCAGAGCGTCGGGCTGCGATGAAGTCCTGGTGTTTGATGCTGACAGCCTGGCATCGGATGTCGCACGTATCACCAACGGGAAAAAGGTCGACGTCGTCTATGACCCGATAGGGCGTGTTTCTTTCCAGGCATCCCTGGACAGCTTGCGACCCCGTGGTCTGATGGTATCGTTCGGCGCTTCATCCGGTGCGCCGTCAGCCGTGGAGCTGTCGACACTCAACGCCAAAGGCTCGCTGTTCCTGACACGCCCTTCGTTGGCAGCCCATACCACGAGTGTCGCTGAGTACCAGGAGCGTGCACAGGATGTTTTGGCCGCGATAGACGCGGGTATTATCAAGCCCCGGATCCGGGCCAGCTACTCGCTGGCTGATGCAGCATTGGCACATGCCGATCTGGAGTCGGGGCGTTCTTCGGGGGCGATCATTCTAAAACCATGAATCCTGATGTTCTGAACAATCAGCACAGTGACGAAATCGCTGCGTTTCTGGCCGTGGCCTCGCAAGGCTCGTTTGTCGGTGCCGGCCGGCTTTTGCAGCGACACCCGACAGTCGTCTCAAAGCGGCTCGCGGCAATGGAAAAGCGCCTTGGCGTTCGGCTCGTGGAGCGCTCGACCCGGCAGGTGCGAATCACTGAAGTCGGTGCCAGGCTGGAGCAGCGTCTGCGCTCAGCCATCGGGTTGATGAATGAAGCGCAACAGCAGGCGGCCGAAGGTGCCAGCGAAATTCGCGGTACTTTGCGACTTGCACTGCCAGCAGCCATGGGGCGACTTTGGCTCGGCCCGATGCTGCCGGAGTTTCTTGCGGCTTATCCGCAGGTCTCGATCCTTGCAGACTATAGCGAGCGTCTGGTCGACATCATTGATGAAGGTTTTGACGCGGCCATCCGGATTGGAGAACTGGAAGACAACAGGCTGATCGCCAGGAAGCTGAGCGACCATCGCCGGATTCTGTGCGCCTCGCCTGGCTACATCAAAAAGCACGGCATGCCCGAAACCCCACAGGATTTGATCAGGCACAATTGCCTTCGCTTCAGCGGTCTTGCGTCTTTTCCCCTGTGGAGACTTCATCGTGGCAACGAGCTTCAAGCGGTTTCCCCTAAAGGAAACCTGACTGCCAATGACAGCGAATCATTACTTGCCGCGGCCCGCGCCGATGCGGGAATCCTGGGGGCGGGCGACTGGTTGATGAGTCGTGATATTGCTGCCGGGAGACTGTTGCATGTGCTTCCTGACTGGCAATTGGATACCGCAGGTGGGGTCTATCTGGTCAGGCCATCGGCCAAGTTTCCAGGTGCCGTGGTTGTCGCGTTCAAACAATGGATCGAGTCAAAGTTTATCCCTTCGCCTCCGTGGGCCATTTGACCGCAGGCGATGACCTGTCTTTCGATCTGGACGGCGGTGAGGTTGTTTGCGGTGCTAGACTTTCCGGTTGATCAGCCCTGAGAGCCCGGTATGAACGATGAACAAAACCACGCGATTGCAAGGGCGAAACCTGACAGCGGAGCTCGTTGCTTGTGTTGAGCGGTTTGAGCCCGACCCCGGACCCGAGCCGGGCACGACCGAGCACACCAAAGCAGAGTTTGATGCGATGGTGGAGAGGCTGTTTCGTGAGTACAAACCGGAAGATCTTTGGATCTTTGCCTATGGCTCACTGATATGGAATCCGGAGTTCGAATTTGTCGAGAGCCGTAGCGCCACCGCCTATGGATGGCATCGGTCGTTCTGCCTGAAGCTGACTCGCTGGCGCGGCACACGCGAGTTGCCAGCCCTGATGTTGGCCCTCGACCGCGGCGGAAGTTGCAACGGGTTGGCCTACCGGCTTCCAGCACAAGATCACTTCAAACAACTGGGACTGCTGATGTTCCGGGAAATCGACGCAAACCCGCCGACCAATGTTCCGCGCTGGATTTCGGTTAAAACCGAGTCCGGGATATTGCGTGCATTGGCCTTTGTCGCAGCACGCGACGGAATGGCCTATGCCGGAAAGTTGCCCATGGAAAAGGTTGCCCATGTGTTGGCTCGAGCAGCCGGGCACTGGGGCTCGGCTGCCCAGTATCTATACCGGACCGTGACAATGCTCAAAGACCATGGCATCCGTGACCGTAATATGTGGCGCATACAAAGCCTGGTCGCACAGGAAATCGAAGAGCTCCAGTGCGCTGCGAAGAAGCCCTAGAGTTGCTTCACGATGGGCACCGGCCGGTGCGCTTGAGCAAAGCACTGTAGACGCGCTGTCCGAATAAACCGATGCCAAGGCCTGAGACAATGAGAGCGACTGCAGCGATTTTGTTGGCTGACAGGTTTTCATTGAAAATCATCACTGAGCCAAGCAGTCCGAAGACCGGCACCAGCAACGATAATGGCGCGACTGTCGACACTGGATAACGTTTCAGAAGTGAATTCCATACCCAGTAGCCCAGCAGTGTATTGGGGTATACCTGGAACAGGATCGACAGGACGGCGCGGTAGTCGAGTTGATCCAGCAATGAGCTGTAACCCGTCGAGCCGTTGATCGCGTAATCAAGCGCGAAAAGAGGGATGGGCGAAAACGCGCTCGACCACACCAGGAAGGCGAAGACTTGCGTTGTCCTGGCTTTCTTGATGATCACGTTGGCTGCACTCCAGGCAACCGCTCCCAGTAGCACCAGACTCAGGCCGGCCATGGTGACTGTCCCGTCAACGATGGAGATGATGCTCAACAAACCACACAACGCGAGACCCATGCCCGCATACTGAAATCGGGAAATCGCTTCCTTGAATATCCATGAGCCGAGCAGGATGGTGAAAAACGCGCTGGACTGAAGCACCAGCGACGCGATGCCTGCCGACAGACCAGACTTGATGCCAAGATTGACGACGCCCCAAAGTCCGATACCGAAGAACAGTCCGTAACCGATGATGTAACGCCACTGCACATCAGGTCTTGGAATGAAAATGATCGCGGGGAGTGCGCAAAGCGTGAAGCGAATGCCAGCAAGCATCAGCGGATCAACGGTGGTGAGGCCCAGTTTGATAACCGAGAAATTCACTCCCCATATGGCAGTGATCGCGATGGCGAGCAGCAGGTGCCTGATTCTCATGTTGAGCTTCCTTTATTGGCCGTTGAGCAATGACGCGTGAGAAACCACAGAACCAGGGCACTGGCGCTGATCGAGGCGCCAAGCAGACTGACGGCCATCCAGCCCCATAGCGCGTACACCTGGGTCGCGGCTGCGGCGCCCAGTGCGCTGCCAACCGAGTAGAAGCACATGTAGGCGCCGACCATGCGACTTTGGGCGTCGGGCCGTGCGCCGAAAATGATGCTCTGGTTGGTGACGTGTACTGCCTGCACCGCGAAGTCGAGCAGCACTACACCGCAGACCAGCGCGACCAGGGAAGTCTCGGCAAACGTGATGGGCAGCCAGGACAACGTCAGCAGCCCCAGCGAAATACCGCTCACTCGTTGCCCCAGGCCTTGATCGGCCCAGCGACCGGCGCTTCTGGCAGCAAGCGCGCCGGCAACGCCGGCCAGGCCAAACAGGCCGATGGCCGTGTGTGAAAGCGACAGCGGCGGGGCGCTCAATGGCAGCACCATCGATGTCCACAGCACGGAAAAAGCGGCAAAGATCAGCAGCGCCAACAGGCCCCTGACGCGCAGCGTGCGCTCGGTGATGAATAGTTTGAAGAGCGAACCCAAGAGCACCGGATAGGCGTCTTGATGCCTTAGCGACGCTGTGACAGGAATCACTCTCCACAACACCGCCGCGAGGGTCAGCATCATTGCCGAGGACACAAAGTAAACGGCGCGCCAGCCTGCGATGTCCGCAATCAGGCCAGAGGTAAACCGCGCCAGTAGAATGCCCAGGACAATGCCACTGGTTACCGTCCCCACAGCGTGCCCGCGTTGTGATGGCGTTGCCAGCACCGCGGCGTATGCCACAAGCACCTGAACGACCACTGCCAGCAAGCCCATCACGATCATGGCCCCCAGCAGTGCCAGCCATTGCTGTGATGCGCCGATTGCCGCCAGTGCAATGGCAGACAGCAGTACTTGAGTCAGGATCAGCCGCTTACGGTTGACCAGATCGCCGAGCGGGACAATGAACAGCAACCCCAGCGCGTATCCAGCTTGACTCGCAGTCACCACAACCCCGATCGTTGATGAGGCCACACCCAGACTCTGAGCCATGGAGTCGAGTAATGGTTGTGCGAAGTAAACGTTGGCTACTGCAAGCGCGCAGGTGAAAGAAAACAACAGCGTGAGCGACGGAGAAAGCCCTGGAGGTCGCTCGGTCCTGCTGCTTTTTTCAATGTCCGCAGGCAGCAATGCCGAAGGCTGGCTGGAGAAACGTTTGGTAGCTGAGTCGGCATCTGCTGTCATGTACGCCTCCATGGCGCTAAACTGGTTTCAATTTAAAACCTGATCGATTGTTACTGGATCTTGTTTCAAATTGCAACCACATTGTGCCGGGCCGGTGGACAGACTTGGCAAATCGAAATTCTGGAAGGTCAAAAAGATGGTCGCAGACACGTCACCGCAAGGCAGCGAATGCCCGGTAGCAAGAACACTTGAGGCCATTGGTGATCGCTGGTCGCTGATGATCATCCGCGACGCTTTTGACGACATTCGCCGCTTCAGCGAATTTCAAAAGAGCCTGGGCGTAGCCAAGAATATTCTGGCATCGCGACTGAAAACCCTGGTTGAAGTCGGGGTATTCGATGTTAGACCGGCATCAGATGGCAGTGCCTATAAAGAGTACGTGCTGACGGAAAAAGGACGGGAGATCTTTCCGGTTGTGGTCAGTTTGAGGCAGTGGGGCGAACGTTTCCTGTTCAAGCCGGACGAGACGCGTTCTGTGCTGCTGGATAACGAGTCCGGCCAGCCTCTGATGCCGCTTGATGTACGTTCATCAAGCGGTCAGAAACTTGGACCCTCTGATTGCCACAGGGTGAGACTCGTTGACGGAGGGTCATGAGTCGACAGCAGACTTGCTTCACACTCGAACGAACCTGGGGAATTCACGTCAGTATGCTCTGGCAGTTGACGGGAGCATGTCCGGTATTGGCTGTGTGGTCTGTCGCGATGGGCTGAAATCCACATCCCAAAGCGGTCAGTAAGCCGAGCCAAGCCAAGCCAAGCCAAGGTAAGCGAGCGAAGGACTGTGCATAGCCGCATTTTCCTTGTCCACGGACACGATGCAGCGCAGAGCAGAGTGCGATCACTCAGGCGCAATCGGCGCCTGTCCATTAAGCTCAAATTTTTAAGGATTCAGTGAGCGTCAGAACGTGAACCAGTCAATCGTCACTCCCCTGTAGGATCTGAATTCAGCCTACCTTCAATCGATATCGTAAAATGAATATCCCGACCGACAAATGGACTATCCAAGCCGCCGCAGGCATCTGCGTTATCGGGAATGGCCCCGGGGAAATGCCTAAGTTTGAGTGCGACCGGCCATTCATTCGCTTTAATCTCAGTGACGATACTCCCTTGTCTCTGATGGAGGTCCGAGTATCCAATCAGCGAGTGACCCGACGGTCCAACGAGTCAGCCGTATTTCAGGTTCAGAGTTGGGGAATGAGGGACGCGGAGCGCGACCAATTCCAGCACTTACTCTCACAGCAGGCATCTAAACTTGGTGCCGAATTGGGGTGCCTGCCGTCAACTGGTCTTGCTACCGTTAACGCCTGTATGGAACAGGGGCTATCGCTACAAGTATTTCGTATGCCGCTGCGCCCCACACTATTCCGGGCTCCCGAACTTGCACCGAGGCAACCATTGGCGGCGGCATTTCACAATTGGCTGGGCGAACAGCGCTTGGCGTGGCATCTGATTGCTGCTCAAGGCGAGCGCCTGAAATGGCTGGACATGACGGCAAAAAGTCACCCAGTTACCAGTGAAGCAGAGCGGCACTTAGATCCCTATCCTTGCATTTTCGATTGGATGCAAGGCGCCGCATTGAGAGGCCCTAACTCTGTTGATCGGGCGAACCTCGTGGAATTGGCCACCTCCTCACGATTCGATTGGGAGGGACATGCGAATCACGAGCGTCTACGTCAACTCGAACCTTTTTTTCATCTGGACCGAACCAGGCAGGAGACACCGAATTGGTGGCTATACAGTAATTCACTCTCGATAACTATAGATACACTGCTCACGCGGCTCACTCAAGTACAGCAGTTCCTCTATCTCGAGCAAGCGGTAGGCTGAAGATCCAATCTAGCAGCATCTTCTGTCGCGCTTTCCGATCGGCAGGGTAGGCCTCACGTTGGTGATAGTAGCAATACAGATCGTCGATAAAATAAGGGTGCCTAGCCAACTCACTCAGAGGCAGCATGATCCCGTAGTCGGTCACCTCATCCAGCCAGGCGCCGTCATACCGGAGATAGTCCTTGGGTAGCACATTGAACAGTCGCTTACGAAAACCACGTAGATGCGACCAGACGTTGCCGCCACCGAGCGAGCGTGCGTTCTCATAGTTCGGCGGATACTCCTGTAACGGTTTGTCCGGGCGAAACATCACGCCGTTGATCAGATCCGCCCCTACCGCCTGAGCGGTCAACAAGCGGGAGGCCACATCGGGTGATATAAGTGCATCATCCAGATCCAGGGTGACTATGAGCGTCTCAGGGTTGCGGCAGATATCCACCACAGCGATCAGAAAGTTCGGGATATACCCATAGCGGCGTTCGCGCCGAATCAATGTGGTGCGATCACGCAGGTCCCCGAGCAGCATGGGAATTTGCCATGTTTCGTTAGCCGGGCTGCCATCATCGATCACGATCAGGCCAAACCCCTGCTCACGCTGCAGTGCCAGCGAAGCCAAACTACGCCGCAGCTTGGCGATTCCGGTATGCCGCCCTTTCAACAGAAACACCAACGACTCATCGCGTGGAGGGTAGCTCCAACCGGCATCGGCAACTAAGTCCCATTTTCCTCTCTGGCGCGGCGGCTCTTTTCCCTGGGCCACCAAATCACGCCAGCGCGGTAGGCTATCTGAGTGCTTGTCCACATTCGGTGGGTGCAGGTAGTAAGTACGAGAGTCACCGCCTCGCAGTGAGCGCGACGCTGCACTGGATTGGGCCTGCTGAACACTGCGATGCCACATGAGCTCGAAGCGCCCTTCAACGACTCGGTTAGGCAACGGACACATAGCCCGCATGCGCGGAATATGAAGCAGAGCGCATCGAACCTCCGGTGGGTACTCACCGGGCCTCCCGATATAGGGTTTCACATCTGGTGTTAGCTGCGGGATGTTAAAACCGACCGTGACGACACCTGGGGCTTCAATGGCACGACACATGTCGTCAAGGAAGTCATGCCCCCAGTCACGCCGACCGATCAGGATGTCGACATCGCATTGCAATACCAGCGGCGTATCAAGCTGATCAAATGCCCAAAGCTGTGCGAACAGCGGTGCGCCAATGTGCGTGTGACTAGAGGTAACATCATCTCGACCGAACCAGCGGCGGTAGGCTGTTTTGATGTCGCCGCTGTTGGTGGGTGCAATCCAGATGGCATCTATCACCTGGTCCTCCAGAAGCCGCTCAGCCACGCGCACCAACCCAGCCAAATCCGCGCTGGCGTACTGCCTCAGGAATGGACCCGGATAGGTATCGAGCAACAGGATGCGACGTGAGAACGTAGCGGGGTAAGACAACTGGCTGACAATATGCCGTGCCTGAACATCCAACAGTTCAGCATCCTGGGCGCAGGCCTTGATTAATAAAGTTACCCGCGACTCATGCCGCACTGGTGGAAACACTGGTGAGTAACGCGCGACATCCACATGCGGATAGGCCGCCTCAATCAGCTCACGGAAGAACGTCGCGAACCCCGGCAGGGTATCCAGTGCCTCATGTTGGCGTAGTGTCGAATCCCGTCGAGCCATATCGTGGTCGGCTTGGCCCAGTATCCCGATACTGTAGAGACGCGCTGCAGTATCCAGAAACCGTGACACAGTGAACTCGGTGATATCCGCCCCGATATCGATACACACCAGGCGCCCGTTCGGGCGAACGCGAAAATTGGCTCGGGTGACATTACCAGTGACGTAGCCACAGGTGAGCAGTTGCAGAAGAAAGCTCTTCACCGTCTCGACGGGAAGGTGCTGTGGCAAGGGGAAACTCTCGAACCATTCGTATCGGCAGTGCCAGCTGCCTCCATCTGCTTGCCACCATTGTGCCCCCGGCACCGGCCCTCCGTCGCCCTGAACTAAGGTCTCAATGAGTGCTGCATCTTCCGCACTCATGGCCCAAGGGTAGAACTGCTTGTGTACCCACTCGCCTTCCCGCCAAACCACACCTTCCTGCCCCACCCCCAGCAGTGATTCGCCGTGCCCGCGAAGCGTGGTCCACATCCGGGCTGCTTGCGCCAAACGCTCCCGCTGACGATACCAATGATCCGAATGGCGGTTGGCGCTGGTCAGCTCACCGCCCAACGAATAGACGCTCACTACTGGATACGGAAGAATTACCCCTCGCTCATACTCAAGGATGAGTAGTCGGGCCACGAGCCAGTGATCTTCGGCACTACGCGTATGTGGATAGCGAATCTCGCTACGGGTGCGCAACAGCAAGTTGCAAGACGGCAACTCCTGATCCGCCTGCCCCAGGCAAAAGGCCTCGATGAATCGAACCAGGCGCTCGGTGTCATGTAGCCATTTCGAGTCGGCGATATTGCTATGCGGCTGCGGCACTCCACCCAGTTCGAGGTGATTGCTGCCCAATACAAAACGCGCCTCAGCCTGCTCGCCGACGCCCACCATCGCGGTAACCGCCTCGGCGCAGGCGAAGCGGTCATCCGCATCCAGCCGCGCGACCCAGGCCGCCGCAGGCAGGTGCTCATCCACCCAATCCAGCAGCGCATTGCGGGCCTTGGCGGCGCTGCCACAGTTGGCTGTGAGCACAATCACTTTCGGATCGGACAACATGTACTCGACGGCTGATTGCCAGCCATCAGTGGAACCATCATCCAGGATCACGATTACTCCGCGACCCTGCTGTACGATCTGCTGCGTCAGTGCCGAGTCGAGAGCCCTAGGCAACTTGGCAGCCTGATTGTGCAGACAGATACCGATGACTACCTCAGCAGCCCTAGCGCTGGCAGATAATTCACCAAGCAAGTGAACCCCGCGAGAACAGATGATGCGCGAGCGGAGGCGTGGCGCACTAAGGTGCATGATCCAATTCCTTCTGGCGTTGCAGTATTAGATCACGGGGCAGGCCAAATAGATCTTGCGCGCGGGTAAAGAAGCGCACCTCAATTTCAGGTGTCATCCGCCAGCCGTGCAGTTGATGGAACCGCGCCAGGCCATTGAGCTTTCCATCTGATCCAACAGAGGAGAGGCAGGCACGCCTACGCTCATGGTGCCAATTCACAGTATGGCGTGCGGTAAAGGCAGGGCGGACATTTTCGAGGCTCAACACCCGGATGGCGAGATCACGATCATTGCAACTTGCCAGCCCAGGGATAAAGCACCCAGCCCGCAGCAATGCAGCGATACGAATGAAGGTATTGGAACCCTGCCAACCGGGATTGCCTACAAGGAAATCGCTCACACAAACAGATCGAATCGGCTCGCGGGGTTGCTCGATACCATCCACCCAGGCGCGGATACCGGAAATCACCAGGTCCGGCCAGTCCGCCTGCGCCGCACAGCTCAAGCATCTCGCGAGATGCTCCGGGTCCCACGTGTCATCGTCATCCAGAATGGCCAGGTAATCGTCTGGCCAGCGCTGCGCTATGTAGTCGATGCCAGTGTTCCAAGCGTTTGCCACGCCGGACGGACCTTGGTTCTCTAGCCAATGCACATCCTCGATCAGCGGCTCAATCGCCGTGGCGCTATCCGCCGGCCTCATGGCACGGTCGCAAACGATTACTACCGAGTTTGGCGAGATTGTCTGAGCGCAGACTGATGCTATTGCCCGACGCAGCAACTCAGTGCGCTCTGGTACGGTGGTAATCAAAACCCTGATTCCTGGCATCAGCTCTCCAATTTCTTGGCAACAGATGTTATTCGAGGTAGTCCTGGCAACGGCGGCAACTACGCTGTGGAGCGATTAAGGTATAGGCAATTATTTCATCACGTGATGGAGCGAGAAAGCGCAGGGACTCACGCCGGCTTTCGTAGACACTCAATGACCGCTCTTGGCTGTGGATTCAACCGGTCGACGCAACAGATTGACTCAACCTACACTGAGTTTGAAAAGCGTCCGATTTACGCGTTACAAACCCTCCTGGCAGGGCAAGCGTATTGCAGTGAATCGCTCCAGCCCTACCACTTATGCCTGAGTCGTTAATCATGGATGAAGTCACTACCATGCCCTCGGATGATGTACCTGACCTTCAACGTATAGTGCAGCGCAAGCTCGGGCGCTGCCTGTTGCGCTTGCAACAATACGAACGGCTGCTGAAAGTCATAGTCGCGCATGGCGAGTTGAGCGGCCCTGCGGATCGGCTGCATACCATCCGTGAGCAAAAGATCGCATGTGCCCAGAAAAAGACCATGGGCACGTTGGTCGGAATGCTGACCGAATGCTTTCTGACCCAGTCGTCCCAAAATGAAGAGTCACAGACGGAAGCCGATGCCGGTGACCAGATCTGGTTCAGCTATCGACACCAGTTGGAAATGCCAGCCGAGCACTATGAGGCAACGAAGGCCGCCCTCAAGGAGCTGGTCGACCTGCGCAATGAACTGGTTCACCACTTCATTGAGCGTTTCGATCTCTGGACTGAATCAGGCTGCCAGGCGGCGGATGGCTTCTTGGAGGAACGCTACGAAACCATCAATCGGCATTGTCTGAATCTGCAATGTTGGGCCAAAACCATTGATGTGGCAGCAGCTAAAGTGGCTTCGGTTATGCGGAGCCAAGCATTTGAAGATGTGCTCATCGATGGTATCAGGGAGGACGGTTCAATCTATTGGCCTGGCAGTGGGATATGCCGCTGTTTACGTGAAGCGGAAACCAAGCTTGCTGAAGGTGGCTGGACTCGACTGGAAGCAGCCATCCGCTGGATCGGTGGTACCTATCCAGAGCAGACGCCCAAGCGCTACGGTTGCAGCGACTGGAAGCATGCCCTGCGCGAGTCACAGCAGTTCGAAATACGAAAATCCCAAGCTGATAATGAACGTATTGCTGTCTGGTATCGCAGCAAGCTCAGTTGAATGGGAAACTGAATCGCCCCTCCTTTTGTAAGCGCGCTGAGTGACTGCTCCTGGCCGGTTGCTGCCGGTCAAAAAGGTCAGCTTGCGAACCAAAGTACTCCTTCCCTATGGTGGCGCTTTCAGCACGGTTGAGCGTTTAGGGCGAGGGCTGTACCGTTCTACCTCTCGAATGTACTCGCGCGCTTCGCGAAAATAGTAGCGCATCAAATGAGTTCGCAGGTTCTGTCGTAGACGCCAAGTACTGTATGCACTTGCGCAAAGAAAGACGAAAAAATAGATCCATTCATTAGTGTCAGATAAAAATATAGCCAGACAAGTAAGCAGTATGAAAATTAATTGATCAGATGTATTTAGCCATCCGCTGTCTATTTCCCGCTTTCTCAGGGTACGAAGCAACCACCTATACATGGCGAAAAAAAGTGCACTCAAGGAAAAGAATACGAATCCTATAATCCAGCTTCCTGGTATGGGCGAAAAAAAGAAACTGACCCCAAAGCCCGCAAGGATAATGCTTGTGGCGAATGCACCAAGAAGAGCATCCCACTGTTGATCGGCGTAGCGATACAGCCGTCGTTTGATCTCGGCCCGGTGTATCTCGTGATAGCGAGGGTTCATAGGCCTAACCTAGGCTAGCTAGCCAGAAAACAAAAACGTGCCTTTGTTTGCCAAGTGTATGGTAGGTAGTGCTTTTGTCCAAGTTGTGCTCCCTACACGGAAGAGAATGAGAGGTTGTCGCTTCCGGCCGGTCTCAGCCGGTCGCGACCGGCTTAAGTCGACCCTTAGCGGTCATCGCATTATGCTGTAACCGTGTTTTCCAGTTCGATGAGAAAGCAGTGACGGCGGCTCGAACCTGTTGTTGGGCCATACATTCATTGCGGATACGGATACTTTGGATCTTGGCAGTAGTCGTAATCAGCGAGTGCATTGAAATCTCCAACAGCCTCGAGCACGTGGCACATTTGTTTCGGGTTCAGATCGACTAAGCCAAACATCGTCGCGTTGCTTTTGACCTTTCTGGTCATGAGGGTTTTGACCGGGCCAACATGAGCAATAGCGCGAGTGCCGGCATAGGTAAACGTGTATGCCAGCTCGTATAGGCGATTGCGCTCGTCTATTGAAAGAGTGCGCTCTTGCGGTGTGGACGCTAGCCTTTGGCTCATAAGCATTTCAACCCTTCTCAGGTCGGAGTCGTCGCCCGCAGCGCCAGCAATCTGTGAGGCGCTCGTTCCAAGCGAGTCTTCGTCCGACATTTGAGCTCGTGCTACCTCAAGGTACTTCAGGGCGTGCTTACCGTAGTTTGCGAGGACGCTTCTTGCGACCGGTCGGATATCTCGGTAGGGCCACTCCCTTTCAGTATGTGGCTCTTGCGAAAACGCTACTTCTCCGACCCTATCTACGATGTAGGGCGAGGGGTCTGGAATGCTTGCCGCGAGTTCGAGTTGGTACCGTTCAATATGACCATTGAGCCCGCGACGTTGAGTAATGACTTTACCCGCTCTGGAATAGATGCTCTGCGGTGCGCATACCGGTATCGACAGCCCCTTGTCTGTCGCCCGATAGAAGCCATGAGCAAGGAACTTCTCAACCCCAATGTCTAGCCAGAGCCCCTCAGTACGCAGACTTTGTTCCAAAACGTCCGCAGCCAGCGAAAACGTCTCGCCCTCTTCTGCCGTAGGCTTAGCACACGGCCGGATGCTCTTGTATAGCCA
The DNA here is from genome assembly GCF_000282395.1 of Pseudomonas sp. GM55. Classification (NCBI taxonomy): domain Bacteria; kingdom Pseudomonadati; phylum Pseudomonadota; class Gammaproteobacteria; order Pseudomonadales; family Pseudomonadaceae; genus Pseudomonas; species Pseudomonas sp. GM55. The sequence continues at coordinate 32,370 of NZ_AKJJ01000079.1, forward strand.
TGCCTGCTCCAACTCGGGTGTGTGTCCTTTTTTTCCATTGCCTTGTGAAGATAGCCATGCGCCGAGCGCTATCCCCACGCCAACTAGAAGGAATGCTTGAAGAAATCGCTTCACGTTTTTTAGGCCCACCTACTATTTATTAGGCGACATGCCATGTCGCGTTTCATGTCGCAGTAAGCGCGAGATCTATCGAAGGGTAACGCGATAGGGGTGACAGCATGCCCGACTAGGTAAAGAGGGTAGCAGGGCAGTATCTATTTGCCACTAGTCTGTCCACCGACTGCTTTTGGCCGTTAACTGCCTGCCAAGAACTGCCAAGAACAGCCATAAGCGCCCCGTTCATGGCTTGAAGGTCGCCTGTTGCTCACCTCCCCAGGGCCTGATCCGCGTTTTTTCGCCCCACCTGCCACTTTCGCCACAATCGGCGTGGATCTAAAGTCAGGGGCGCATCTTCAGGGGACTTCCAGTCATGTACAGCTCGCTTGCCATACCGAGCACCGCTCGCCAATTGCATGACCGGATCTATGCTGGCGAGATCATTCGCTTCACTGACCTGCAGCCCATGACGGCGCTGGTGGAATATACGCGTGCGTTCCTCGAAGACGCGCTGCATCCCTGGTCGCCGCAACAGATCCATCGCTATTTGAGCCACCCTGAGCAGACTGAGCGCTTTGCGAAAATTCAGAACGACTTCGCAGGCTCGGCTGAGGTCCAGCAGCGCTGGCAGGACGTCGTGCAAAGCCTTGGCATCGCCCCCGATACCCTGGCGTGCGATCGCCTGCATTTGCGTTTTCAGCCGCATTGCGATCCAGGGCAGTCAACGCCGCGTGCCCGCACGACGGCCACCATCGCGTTTCACCGCGATACCTGGGGGTCGAATATCTATGCACAAACCAACTGGTGGGCGCCCATCTATCCCATCGCGGCAGGGCGTACCGTCGCCTTGTATCCAGGCCTCTGGCAGCGACCGCTGGGTAATTCGAGCGCAGATTTCGATATGCGCGCCATTTTGCAGCGATCCCATCAAGACGGCCGCAATGCCGTGGATGCCGACGAAGCCATTCCGCATCTGCTGGAAGCGATCGACTCGCAGGAGGGGGTTGCCGTCGATATCGCTCCGGGGAGCCTGATCGCCTTTTCCGGGGCTCATGCCCATGCCGGCGTCGGCAATAGCACCGGGCTGACACGCATCTCTTTCGAGACCCGATCAATACTGATCGCCGACCTGTTGGCCGGATTGGGAGCGCCCAATGTCGATGGTCACGCGCCGTGGAAGACTATTGGACTGTTTCGCCGAATGAACGATGCGCAACGCCTGAACGAGATCCTTGGCTGCGGCTTTATCGAGCCCTATCTGCGGCCAGCAGAGCCCTGACGCTGGCGCCGGTAGTCGCTTGGGGAAAGACCGGTGTGCTGGCGAAATACATGGGCGAAGTGACTGGGGATGGAGTAGCCGGCTTCATTGGCGACAGTGACCATGCAGTGCCTCGTCGAATAGCGACAGGCCTGGCAGCACCATGACGACTTCGAAAGGTTCGGGGCTTAGCGCGAGCAACACATCCAGCTCGTCTTTGGTAGTGACGAGCACTTAGGGGTCGATATCTGACACATCTTGATGATTCCTGACGCCGACAATCGGGTGACTTCCTGACACCTCTGAAGCGACACGGAGATCGACGATGGCTATCAGTGTTTTTGACTTGTTCAAGATTGGAGTCGGCCCCTCCAGCTCCCATACCGTCGGCCCAATGCGTGCGGAGGCTCTGTTTATCGAGGCCCTGCGCGGTGACGGTACGCATTTCATCTCGCTGGACCGGGTCATTCGCACCCTGCGCGATACCGGTGCCGACATGCATGACAAATACAAAGAGACCTCCCGTGGCGGATTGGCGGTCAGCGCTATCGAGTGCTGAGTTACCTTGATCGAAGGGAGAGCAGGACATGCTGCAACTGACTGAATCCGAGCGACCACAACCGCCAAAGCTGCGTATTGGCTTCTGGTTGATGGAAGCCTTCGATATGTACACCCTGGCCAATGCACTGGAGCCACTGCGCCTGGCCAACCAGTTGGCAGGGCACGATGTTTGCCAGTGGCAAATGCTGAGCCTGGACAGACAGCAACTGAACGCCAGCAACGGCATCGCAACCGCCACCGCGCGACTGGGTCAGTGGCAAACGTTCGATGTGTTGATCCTCTGTGGTGGCGATAACCTGCATCTTGATCCAGACCTGCGCCAGCAGCTGAGCCACTGGGCGGCGCAACCGATCAGCCTCGGGGCATTGGGCGAGGCAGGCTGGCTGCTGGCGCAGATTGGCGCCCTGGAGGGTGTCCGTTGCAGCTTGCCAGAGCCCGCCGCATCACTGGAGTTTGCCGCTTTCAGCAAGTTGACACCGGTGGCTGCGCCGTTCTGCGTCGACCGCCAACGCCTGACTTGTGTCGGCCCGCAGGCTGTTCAAGGGTTGATGCACGAGCTTCTCGCAAGGTTTCACGGTCGTGGCTTGATACTACGGATGGAAAAACATGCAGCACGCCAGGCCCGGCCGCTACTGCCCGTGCAGGACACCCCGAAAAAACTTCAGGCAACCCTGGCGTTGATGAGCGAGCATTTGAGCCGAACGCTGGGTATCGATGAACTGGCCGAGACCATGGGCATTTCCCGTCGCCATCTGGAGCGGCTGTTCAAACGTAGCCTGGGTTGTTCGCCGTCCCGACACTACCTGGACTTGCGGCTGCAACAGGCGCGGCAGTTGTTGCGTGCCGGTGAGCAGTCGCTGTCGGATGTCGCCAGGGAGTGCGGTTTCGTCTCGCTGCAACATTTCTTTCGCTGCTATCGCCAGTACTTCGGCGCGCACCCTCGCGACCATATGGGGGCGAAGGCGCAGAGTCAGCGGGCTCCAATGTTGAATGCACCGGCCCCTTCGCGAGCAGGTCGTGTCGTCGTACCGTCGCTCCCACACTGACCGCGCTACCCATTTGCCAATGCCCTCGCCAAGCGGCTTTTACCGCGCTTGCCGGGGGCATTTTTGTTTCGGGTGCAGCCCCCGAAGGGGCGCTTTCGCAAACAGCGGATATGACCAACTACAGGTCGGATTCGCGCAAAAAACCTCACCTTGCATCTGTTCGAATGATCTTCAGCGGCCCGCCAGATTGGCGCCTCCTGTAGCTCAATCAATGACAAGGATAAATGACATGCAAATGCCGAAAACCATCCAGATCAAGAACGGCGAAAAAACCAGCCCGACGTTCTCGGCTCAAGAATATGCCAACCGCCAGGCCAAACTGCGGGCTTACCTGGCGCAGAACAATATCGACGCGGCCGTCTTCACGTCCTATCACAACATCAACTACTACAGCGATTTCCTGTACTGCTCCTTCGGGCGTCAGTACGCGCTGGTCGTGACCCAGGACAGCGCCGTGACCATCAGCGCCAACATCGACGGCGGTCAGCCATGGCGCCGTACCGTCGGCACTGAAAACATCGTCTACACCGACTGGCAGCGCGATAACTACTTCGTTGCGATCCAGCAGGCCTTGCCCAAGGCCGGACGCATCGGTATCGAGTTCGACCATCTGAACTTGTTCAATCGCGACAAGCTCGCCAGTCGCTATCCGCAGGCTGAACTGGTGGATATCGCCGCACCGTGCATGCGCATGCGCATGATCAAGTCCGCTGAAGAACACGCAATCATCCGTCATGGTGCACGGATCGCGGACATCGGTGGTGCCGCCATCGTCGAGGCCTTGCGTGACCAGGTACCGGAATACGAAGTGGCCCTGCACGCCACCCAGGCCATGGTGCGAGAAATTGCCCGCACCTTCCCGGATTCCGAGCTGATGGACACCTGGACCTGGTTCCAGTCCGGCATCAACACCGACGGTGCGCATAACCCGGTGACATCGCGCAAGGTCAACAAGGGCGACATTCTCAGCCTCAATTGCTTCCCGATGATCGCCGGTTACTACACCGCACTGGAACGTACGTTGTTCCTGGACCATTGCTCCGACGAGCATCTGCGCTTGTGGGAAGTCAACGTCAAAGTGCACGAGGCCGGTCTGAAGCTGATCAAGCCGGGCATGCGCTGCTGCGATATCGCGCTGCAATTGAACGAGATCTTCCTGGAACACGATCTGCTGCAATACCGCACCTTCGGCTACGGTCACTCCTTCGGCACGTTGAGCCACTACTACGGCCGCGAAGCCGGATTGGAACTGCGCGAAGACATCGATACGGTGCTGGAGCCAGGGATGGTGGTGTCCATTGAACCGATGATCATGTTGCCCGAAGGCCTTCCAGGTGCCGGCGGGTATCGTGAACACGACATCCTGATCGTCAACGAACAGGGTGGGGAAAACATCACCAAGTTCCCGTATGGTCCGGAACACAACATCATCAAGAAGTAAGACCCTGCGCCGCACAGTGAACCTGTGCGGCGTTTTGCTTTGACCTGTAGCGAAAAATCTTCCCGGTGGCTGAGATAAACCGGAACAAAACAATGCATGCACGCTAAAAAGCGCGCAGCATTTACCGAGCCTTAACCCTGCCAAGTAAAACAATAGAGGGTTTTGTCATGTTCTACGCCTCGACTCTTCGTTTCGATAACCGCACCTCTGACACCGGAGGTGCCCAATGAGCACTCAAAGCGCAAGCCTGACGCCGACCCTGGCGCAGAAGCTCGAACAGACGGCCGAACGCAAGGCCCTGCGGCGCGCAGCCAGTGCCAGCTTCATGGGCAACTTCGTCGAGTGGTTCGACTATGCGGCCTACGGCTATCTGGCAACCGTCATCGCCCTGACGTTCTTTCCGCAAACCGACAAGGCGACCGCGCTACTGGCGACTTTTGCAGTGTTCGCGCTGTCGTTTATCGTCCGCCCGCTGGGGGGACTGGTTTGGGGGCACTTCGGTGACAGATACGGGCGACGCAGTGCGCTGTCATGGTCGATTCTGATCATGTCGGTCTCGACCTTTTGCATCGGCATTCTGCCGACCTACAACCATATCGGCCTGTGGGCACCGGCCTTGTTATTGCTGATTCGCCTGTTCCAGGGCTTTTCCGCTTCAGGTGAGTACGCCGGGGCTTCGGCCTTTCTCGCCGAGTATGCGCCCGAGGGCAAACGCGGTTTGTACACCAGTATTGTCCCGGCGAGCACAGCGGCTGGCTTGCTGTTCGGTGCGGTGTTTGTCGCCGGCCTGCATGCATGGATGAGTGTCGAGGATCTGCACAGTTGGGGCTGGCGCTTACCCTTTCTGCTGGCAGCACCTTTTGGGCTGGTGGGGCGTTATATCCGCATGAGTCTGCAAGACACGCCGAAGTTCCTGGAGATGGAAAAACGCCTTGAGGCGAAGGAGTGCGCGACCCACGCTCCGGTTCGCGAACTGCTGACCGTGCACCGACGCAGCGTGATGATCGGGATCGGCGCGACCTGCCTGAATGCCGTGGCGTTTTACCTGTTGCTCAGCTACATGCCAACCTACCTGTCCACCGAAATGGGCATGAGCGAAAGTGATTCGTTCCTGGCGTCGACGGTGTCGCTGGCGACCTATATAGGGCTGATTTTCCTGATGGGCAAGCTGTCGGACCGGTTCGGACGCAAGACCATGTTGGTGACCGCTTCGGTATTGTTCCTGGCGCTGACATTCCCGCTGTTCGGGATGTTGGAGAATCAGCCTTTGATCGTGATTCTGATGATCCAGATTGCCTTCGGCGCGATCCTGGCGATGAACGATGGCACCTTGCCGTGCTTCCTCGCCGAGATATTCCCCACTCGCGTACGCTTCAGCGGTTTTGCCTTCAGCTTCAACATCGCCAACGCAGTGTTCGGCGGCACCGCGCCGTTTATCGCGACCTGGCTAATTCAACTGACCGGCAACAAAATGGCCCCGGCCTGGTATCTGTTGGCGGCTGCGGCGGTGGCGTTGATTGCCATGCTGGCGAGCCGGGAGACTGCTCATAAGGCTTTGCAGGACTGACCTTTATCGGTGACCTGACTGGCCTCATCGCGGGCAAGCCCACTCCCACAGGGTCTTCAGTGAACATGCAATCTGTGTTCAACAAAGATCACTGTGGGAGCGGGCTTGCCCGCGATTAGGCCTTAGCAGCCAATATCAATATCAAATCAATGTAAGGAGGCTACTTGCTTGCGCTCACCAATAGGCGATACACCGAAGAATCGGCTGTAGCATTTAGAGAAATGCGCCGGCGAAACGAAGCCGCAGGCGAGGGCGATGTCACGTACCTGCGATTCGCTGCGCAGTAATAGCTGTCGCGCCCGTGCAAGGCGCAACTCCAGGTAGTACTGACTCGGCGTGCGTTGCAGGTGCTTGTGAAACAGACGCTCCAGCTGGCGCACCGACACCTCGTTCAACCGCGCGAGTTCCTCAAGGCCCACCGGCTCCTCGAGATTGGCTTCCATGATCGCCACCATCTGGCTGAGCTTGGGCTGCGAGGTGCCCAGTTTCTGCCGCAATGGCACACGTTGTTGTTCCTGCGCCCCCCGGATCCGATCACACAACAGCAACTCGGCGGTGTGGGCAGCGATGTCCCGACCACCGGGTTCGCGGGCGATCAACTGCAGGGTCATGTCCATGGAAGCCACGCCACCGGAGCAGGTGTAGCGATCACGGTCCAGCTCGAACAGCTGGTTGGAAATGATGATCCCCGGGAAACGCTCCTTCAGTGCTTCGATGTCTTCCCAGTGAATCGTGCAACGATAGCCCTTGAGCAGATCGGCGCGCGCCAACAAGTGGCTGCCGGTGCAAATCCCACCCAGTGGCACCTGATCATGCGCCAGCTTGCGTAGCCAATTGAGCAGTGGTCGGCTGCTGTGATCGGAGACGATCGGGTTTGATCCGACAACGAACAGCATGTCCAGCTTTGGTGCATCGGTGATGCTGTGGTCGGGCAGGATGCGCATGCCGTTGCTGGCCTTCACCGGGTCCAGGCTGGCGGCGATGATGACAGTGCGGAACATCGGCTTGCGCGCGGCCAGGTTGGCCATGCGCAGGGTTTCCACGGCGGAGGCGAAGCCGATGGTGGTGAAGTTGGGGATGACCAGGAAACCCACGGTTTTCACTGGCTGTTGTTCATTCGCCGAGCGTCCTGCGGCGGGTTTCGCCACCTGGAGTTTCGCCATTATTACCGCTCCTCAACTGCATCAGTGACGTGCTCCGCGGCAAGCTGCCGATACGGGCAACGTCATCTCGTTTTTGTGATTGTAAGCCCTGTTTACAGGCTTCAGGATTTTACACCGAGTGTCCGGTCAATAGACCGTGACGAAAGGAATACGCACGCAAGATGCCATGAGTCTGGATTGTCTGAAGGGGGCGTAGATAACGTGGGGGAATAAGGCATGGGTGATCAGCAAAAAAACCGGCCAGCTCCGTGGTGGAGAGCGGCCGGAAAGAGGTGAACGGGAAGGAGAAAACCTGTGGGAGCTGGCTTGCCAGCGAAGACGTCGTGACATCCGATAAATATGTCGCCTGACACACCGCCTTCGCTGGCAAGCCAGCTCCTACAGGGGGGGGCGGCGCTAGGCGTTTTTGGTTTGAGCAATATGCACGGGCTGTTTCCTGGAATTGAAGATTGCACCCATACAGACGATGGACAGGGTCAGCGCACCCGTTGCAATAACCTCCATGCGGTGCTGCGGCAAGATCAGCATGACCACCAGGATACTCAAGATGCAGGCAATGACCAGGTAGCTGAGCCAGGGGAAAAACCACATCTTGAAGGCGATCGGTTGTCCCGAAGCATTCATTTTTTTACGCAGTACCAGTTGCGAAACAGCAATCACCAGATAGACCAGCAGCGCAACAGCCCCGGAGCTGGCCAAGAGGAAGGAGAACACCTCATTGGGTGCAAAGTAATTGAGTGCCGTGGTCAGGAAACCTACCGCCGTACTGGCCAGCACCGCCACAAAGGGCACTCCGGAAGAAGAAGTTTTCTGCAGTACTCGCGGGCCATCACCGCGTTTGCTCAGGGAGTAGACCATGCGTGACGCGGTATAGATGGCTGAGTTGAGGCAGCTGGCTACAGCAATCAGCACGACGATATCGACGATCAGTTTCGCGTGTGGAATGTTCATCAACTCGAGCGCTCTCTGGTACGAGCCGACTTCCATGAGCATGGGATCGTTCCAGGGGACGATGGAGATGATGAGGAACACCGAGACGATATAGAAAATCCCCATTCGCCAGACGACGGAGTTGGTCGCGCGGGTGATCTGTTTTGAGGGGTTTTGCGATTCGGCAGCGGCAATGGTGACGATTTCCGTGCCCATGAAGCTGAACACCGTGGTGAGCATCGCACCGATGACAGCGGTCATGCCATTGGGCATGAAGCCACCGAACTCATGGCTTAATTGAACGACACCACTCACCGTCGTATCCGGCAATCCGCCCGCCAGGGCAAGCGCGCCAAGCGCGATAAACCCCAGCACCGCGATGACTTTGAGCATGGCGAACCAGAACTCGAACTCCCCGTACCGGGCGACACTGAACAGGTTGGTCAATGTCAGCAGGCCGGTGACTGCAATCGCGAACTCCCAGGTCTGAATGGCGGGAAACCAGGCATGCAGGATGGCGGCAGCGGCGATGGCTTCAATCGGAATGACCAGCACCCAGAACCACCAGTACAGCCAGCCGATGGTGAAGCCGGCGCTGCGTCCCATCGCCCGCTCGGCGTAGGTCGAAAACGATCCTGTATCGGGCGACGCTACGGCCATCTCGCCCAGCATGCGCATCACGAGCACGACCAAGGTGCCGGAAAAAATATACGCCAGGATGGCGGCGGGCCCCGCCGAGGCGATGGCGTGTCCTGAACCGATGAACAGGCCGGCGCCAATGGCACCGGCAATGGACAGCATGGTGACGTGACGCTGCTTGAGGCCTGGGGCCAAGGTTGAGCTGCTGGACATGAGACTTACCCTTTTTATTTTATTTGGGGAGGGTGAAGCATTAACCGTGGGTACTTGTTTCGGCACGTCCGTGTGTTCGTCAGGTGTCCAAATCAAAAGCCTCGCGCACAGCGGCGCTGATGCCCGAGACACAGACTTCGAGAATCAGCTCGCCTTTCTCGCGACTGGAGCCTTTAGGCGATGACAGTGTTCCGCAGGCCGGAGTGCGCTCCGGGATGATGGGGAAGACGTCGTAAGGCGGGAAGGTGGCGGGAGGGTGGTCAACCGCACGGCTCAGATCGACCTTGTCGGGGTGAAGGGCCAGCATCAGGGACGTTTCGAAAACACCGCCATGTTCGATATCCCAGCCGAGGAATCCGTCGGGGTACAGCTTTTCGATGACGGCCGGATCGTTGACGAAGTCCCAGTAGGACAGCACGACCACCTTGAAGTCACTGATTCCACCGTAGCGAAGTTCTCGCAGGGCAAGGTCTATGCCCTCGACAATGAACATCGAGTTTTCAAAGTGACCGTTCATCATCACCAGTTTGCGGGCGCCATGGCGTGCAAGTTCCCGGATGATGTCCTGCACGGTACTGGTCAGCGTGGCGCCATCGAGGCTGGTGGTTCCAGGAAAGTGGTTGCCGCCGCCTGATTTCTGCTGGGACTTGTAGCCGTAGGCCAGGGCAGGCAAAACCAGGCCCCTGACGTTTTGCGCTACCGCCTTGCAAATGGCGGTAGGCAGCAGGACATCGACCTCCATGCACATGTGATGTCCATGCTGCTCCAGTGCGCCGACCGGCAGAAAGACAGGGCAGCCGGTAGCGACCTTCTCTGCATATTCCGGCCAGGTGAGTTCTCCAATTACGACGCTGTTGTTCATCTGCACACCCTTGGAAATGATTGATCGCTTGATGGTTTTAAACCGGTGGTTCGGGGCGTTTGCCTATCGTTTGACCGCCCCCTCGGATTGCAGGAATCGAAGGAGGGCGTGTGGGCAATTCGATCAGATGGGGAGGGGGGCAACTTGTCTAAATCCGACCCGTAAATGACAAAATACCACCTGTTTTGGCGTTTCTGACCGTGATATCAGATACGTGCATGCCGCTTTTGAGCAAGAGTGGCGAAAAGTCGGATCTGGCAAAGTCCAGGTCGGGCGTGCACAAAAACGCGTGATGGCGAACTGCTGCAATGCATCCAGCCAGCGAATGACGAGTGTGGTTGGCAGAAGCGACAGGCGCACTTTCCATCACCCGGGAGAGACAATAATGAATAATCCCATCGACCTTTCACGCCGTACATTCCTCAAGACCACCGGCATAATGGCAGGCACCGCGGCGCTGTCCGGTTTGCTGCCCTTGAGAAGCTTTGCCGCAGCGGAAAAGGAACTGGTCATCCTCGCATGGGCCGGACACGCCGAGCCGGACATAGTCGCCGATTTCGAGCGCAAGTACGGGGTCAAGGTCCGGGCCAAGTACTACACCGGTGGGGACAACATGCTCGGGCTGATCTCGCAATCCCCGCCCGGCACCTTCGATCTGATCCTGTCCGACGCCGAATATGTCCAGCAACTCAATGCCGCCGAATACATCGAGCCACTCGACCCCGCTGACTACCCCCTCGATGACTTCTACCCGGAGTTCCAGCATTTCCCTGGCCACTGGCAGGGGGACAAGCTCTACTCGGTGCTGATCCGCTTCGGCTTCCTCGGCATCGCCTACAACACCCAACTGGTTCCCGAAGCCAAGGTGCAGAGCTATGACGTGTTCTGGGACGAGAGCCTCAAGGGCAAGGTCGGCCACTTCGACTGGCACCTGCCGAACCTCGGGCAAATCAGTTTGATGGGTGGTAATGCGCGCCCGTACGACATCGATGTCGCGCACTGGCAAAGGGTCCAGCAGAAGATGATGAGTCTGCGCCCGCAGATCGGTGGCTTCTTCGATTACGGCGGAACCTTTTCTTCGCTCAAGAACGGGCAGATCCATGCCATGTGTGGCATAGGCGACTGGATCACCGGCGTTTTACAACGCACCGGCGCACCGGTGAAAACCGTGCTGCCGAAGGAGGGCGGGTTGCAATGGACGGAGTCTTACTGCATCGCCAGGAAAGCACACAGCCCGGATCTGGCGAAGAAGTTCATCCAGTACATCACCTCGCCGGAAGGCCAGGTCAAGTCGGCGAAGATGGCCGCCTATCCAGCGCTCATCCCGAGCAAAAAAGGCTGGGAGCTGCTCAACCGCACCGATCCCGCCGAAGCCAGGCGCCAAGGCATGGTGCTCGGTCAGCGCAATGTCATGGACGACATCCGCGATGGTCGCATCAAGTACCGCGAACTCCCGGTCCAGCAGAGCCTGGATGAGTGGAACGACTTCTGGTCGCAATACAAGGGTGCTTGACGAGCCGTGCGGAGGTGGTCCCCATGATTTCAGACAAGTTGAAGACTTCGCCGTCGGAGCACTGCGATAACGCGGACGCCGAAACGCGCCGCGCCACCAAGAGGGTGTGGCGCTTACCGTGGTTTGGCCTTTGTGTCTCGATGCCGATCCTGATCTGGCAATTGATTTTTTTCGTATTGCCGCTGGTGTTTCTGGTGGCCATCAGCTTTTGGCTGGTACGCAATTTCCGGATGGTGCCGACGTTCGAGTGGCAGAACTGGAGCTACATGCTCAGCCGCGGCTTCTTCTGGGATGCCTACGTCCACACCCTTGCAATGGCGGCGGGCGCCACGGTCCTGGTCAGCCTGGTGGCTTTTCCCTGCGCTTATACGATCGCCTTCAAGTTCCGCGAGTCGGCAAAGCAATTGCTGGTGTTGCTGCTGGTCACACCATTCTTCACCAGCTATCTGGTGCGCACCTATTCATGGCAGGTGTTTCTCAGCGACAACGGTATCTTCAATGCCGCGCTTGGCCTGGTCGGACTGGAGCCCTTTGCCATGCTGAACACGGCGTTCGGCACCTATGTCGGCTATTTCACGCTGTGTCTGCCATTGGTGGTCTTGCTGCAATTATTCAGCCTGATGTACATCGACCGCTCGTTGATCGAGGCCGCGCACAACCTCGGCTGTGGACGATGGCGAACGGTGTTGCTGGTGGTAGTGCCGTCGGCGCGGATCGGCATAGTCGTTGCGGCGCTGTTTTGTTTCATACTGACGTTCGGCGACTTTGTCAGCCCGCTTTACCTGGGCGGTGGCCAGCCGCCAACCCTGAGTACGCTGATCACTGACACCACCAAGTCCGGCCAGCAATGGCCACGGGCGGCGGTGATCGCAACGATGATGATTGTGACGTTGCTCATCTTGGCTTTTGCCGCGGTTCGCTTCGCTTACCGGAGGCGTACATGAACGAGCATCGGCTGATCAATTTCTTGCTGCGCAGCTTTGTCGTACTGGTGCTCATCTTCATCTTCATGCCCATTGCCGGCAGCTTCGTGTTCTCGTTCAACATCGACCGTTTCCCTTCCTTGCCACTGGGCGGCTTCAGCCTGCACTGGTACGAGACGATCGCCTCCGACCCGGCGGTGTGGCAGGCCTTCAGGAACAGCCTCACGGTGGGTGTGGTCGTGTCGCTGGTCTCAACCTTGCTTGGGTTTACGGCGGCCTACACAGACTTCCGTTACCAGTTCTTCGGCAAGTCGATCTACATGGCGCTCGCGCTACTGCCGCCCACCATTCCGGTGGTGATCATGGGGCTGGCGATGCTGGCGTTCCTGTCGCGAATCGGGCTTTCCGGCGAGATTTACGCCGTGATGATCAGCCACATCGTGATGTGTGCCCCATTCGCAATGGCGGTCATCCGGATGCGTCTGGCGCAGATGGACCCGAACATCGAGGCAGCGGCCTGGAACCTGGGGGCCAATCAGTGGAAGGTCATGCGCTATGTAATCTTGCCATTCACGGCGCCGAGCATTTTCGCCGCGCTGTTCGTGACCATGGCCGTTTCCTTCGATGAGTTCGCTGTCGCCTGGTTCGTGTCGGGACTCAACGAGACGGTACCGGTGCGGATCCTCAACACCTTGCAAGGGCAGGTGAGCCCGACCATCAACGCGATCGGCACGATCGTGTTCATCACGACCATGACCCTGGTGATTCTCGCGCAATTGCTGTTGATGCGTCGGCGCAAGCCCGCGAGTGCCTGATACCACCCTGACAATCATCCGGACACGAAGGATTCAGCCATGACTCAACCGCTGGTGGTATTCGACAACGTGGTCAAGCATTTCGGCAGCTACCAGGCTGTCGAGCGCATGAACCTGGAAATCCATAAAGGCGAGTTCGTCGCGATCATGGGATCGAGCGGATGCGGCAAGACCACGACACTGCGCATGCTCGCGGGGCTGGATAAACCCTGTGAAGGGGAAATTCGTCTTAACGGTGAGCGCATCAACGATCTCTACTCCTGGGACCGGGAGACGCCGCTGGTCTGGCAAAATCTGGCACTGTTCCCGTTTCTCAACGTGCTGGAGAATGTCGAATTCGGCCTGCGCATGAGAGGAATGGCCAAGGCAGAGCGACGCAAGAAGGCGCTTGAATGGCTTGAGCGACTGGGATTGCAAGAGTTTGCCAAGCGCGATATCAGCCTGCTCTCCGGTGGCCAGCGCCAACGCGTGGCGCTGGCGCGTTCGCTGGTCACCGAACCGCCGATCCTGCTGCTCGACGAACCGCTGAGCGCACTCGATGCTCATCTGAGTGTGCGCATGCAAGGCGTGCTGACCGGACTGCAGAAGGACCTGGGTATCACCTTTGTCTACGTCACTCACAGTCAATCCGAAGCCTTTGCAATGGCCGATCGTGTAGTGATCATGAGTCGAGGCCGGGTCGAACAGATAGGCACGCCGCAGGAAGTTTTTCTTGAGCCTCACAACCGCTTTGTTGCCGAGTTCGTTGGCGGTAAAAACATCCTTGACTGCACTGTCGTTGGCTTCGACGATAGCGGGTTGGTTTGCCTCGATTCGGAGCACGGTGGATTCCTGGCGCGGCTGCCGGAGGGTAAAACGGTTGTTCCCGCTGAGCGCGTTACGGTCTGCGTAAGCGCCGAGCATATCGACCTGACCGCGCAGCCTGGGCGACGCAACCGGTTGAACTGCACCGTCGTCGGTGAAGAGTTCATCGGATCGATGGTCAACATTTATCTCGAAGCCAGCGGCGGGCTTGAGTTGCAGGTGCAGAAACGGCATGCCGATTACAACTTGCTTGGCGTGTACTGCGGGCAAAAAATCTTCGCCGAGTGGGATGGTGCGAATGCGCTGATTCTGCGTGGTGACTGACCCGCGCGTTTGCAATTGACCAGACCAGTCAATTGCATTGGGCTTGACTGCCGATTGCTGGGGGATTTGACCAGCCATTAATCGAAGCTGAGAGGTTCATAACGACCCAATGCAGCCAGTCGGCATAACAGTTTTCAACCAATCGCCGGAACAATGTAGCTGCTTCACTCAACCCCTTCTCGTATCATCAGCGCCTTTGCATCTGGAACGAACTGTGTGAAATCGCCAACTGGAAAAGCTCCGGCTGCCCCTGATGGGACGAAGTGGGACGTAGGCGAGGCTGTCAATCAGCTCTCGTGGGACGACTTGCGCATCATCAAGACGCTCAGTGATTGCGGCAATCGTTCGGCTACGGCCAAGAAGCTTGGCATCAATGTATCCACCGTTTCGCGCCGAGTTGCTCAAGTTGAGCGAACGCTCGGCATCGCGCTGTTCGATCACCGCAAATCAGGGTATCTGCTCACCGCCGAGGGTGCTGAATTGCGAGCACTCGCCGAGCGAGTGGAGCTGGATATTGTCAGCGTCACGCGGCGTGTTTCACGTTCAGGCCAAGGCCCCCTCGGGAAACTTCGAATTACCACCAGCGACTCGCTGCTGCTGTACTTCTTCACCCCCATCATCGCGGACTTCAAGGCCCTGAACGAGGGGATCAGCATCGAGGTGCTGGTGGGCAATGAAACCCTTAGCCTCGCCCGGGATGAATCGGATATCGCGATTCGAGCGACGAGAAAACCTGCAGAAAGCCTGGTGGGCCGTAAACTGGCGAACATTGCCTGGGCACCTTACTGCTGTGCCAAGCAGATGACTGCCTTGCCCCTTTTCGAAGAGGGCCAGGCATGGGTGTCATACTCCTCAGCGCTCTGCGGTTTGAAGGCGACAAGTTATGTCGAAAGCAGAGTCGCTGCTGAGCGCATAGCGTACCGCACCGATTCTGTTGCAGCAGCAAGCGCTGCAATCGCGGCGGGTCTGGGATTTGGATTCCTTCCCTGCATGTTGGGCGACATAACCCCAGGGTTGGTACGCGCCGGCCCGGTGGTGCCAGAGCTTCAGGATGAGTTGTGGCTGCTGACTCACCAGGACATTCGAAAATCGTGGCGAGTCAAAGCATTCATGACCTTCTGCGCCGCTGCCGTGGCCAGTCAAAAGCCCTTGGTCGAGGGGCAATTGATACTCCCGGTCACCTAGATCGAAACCGGGAGTGCAGCTCAGATGTCTCGGGCGCCAATCACGGCCTTGCACACGATCTCAATCAGCTGCGGACGCTGGGCAAGTCTCGACACCCCAATGATATTGCTCGCGCACTGAGGCCGCTCAGTGCCATAGGCCGCCTTGCGCACTTTGCCGACCACCGCGAACGCAGCGTCCATGTCCAGCACATAAAGCGTTTCCTCGACAACATCTTGCATAGTTGCGCCATACAAGGCGAGCAGCTTCGAAATGTTGTCGTAAGAGACCCGCATCTGCTCTCCCATCGAAGAGAAATCACTGGGCTTACCGTCGGCGTTCAGCGGCGCCGGGGCTACCAGATTACCTGCCTCATCATGGTTGAATTGACCTGATACGTAGATCTCGTTTCCTACCCGCCGTGCCTGCGGATAGCCATACGCCTCCTCCCAGGAAACGCCCCAGTAGGCGGTCTGCTTGTTGAACGGTTGTGAAGCTGCCATTGCATTCTCCTGCATATGAGGGACCGACTTGATCCGAATGGGTGGGCGAATGCTAGCAGCGCGATCGCGCATTTTATGGCTCATAAATGAGCCGACAGGAGCGCAAAAATGCGCCACCGAAAGGCGCCTTGTTTCGTTATCTTTTGCTCGTCCTCAAGCACTGACGCTGAGGAGTGCACTCGTGGCTACGGTAATGCCTGCAAGGTGCGGGCCCCGAGACTTGTGCGATTGAACATCATCAAGCCGAAAGGAAACAAAAATGAGCAATCCTAAAACTGAAGTCCTGACTCCGCTGAATAGCCAACTGATCTTCATCGATCAGCAGCCACAGATGGCCTTCGGCGTTCAGAGCATTGACCGGCAAACGCTGAAAAACAATACCGTTGCCTTGGCCAAGGCAGCGAAGATTTTTAATGTCCCCACCACCTTCACCACGGTTGAGACAGAAAGCTTCTCAGGTCACACCTACCCCGAGCTACTCGCTGTGTTCCCGGACGCCCCGCTGCTGGAGCGCACCTCCATGAATTCCTGGGATGATCAGAAGGTACGCGACGCACTCAAGAGAAATGGTCGCAACAAGATCATCGTCTCCGGCTTGTGGACCGAGGTATGCAATGCCACCTTCGCCCTGTCGGCAATGAACGATGCCGGCTATGAAATCTATATGGTTGCAGACGCCTCCGGCGGCACCACCAAAGAAGCCCACGATTACGCCATGCAGCGCATGATCCAGGCCGGCGTGGT
The DNA here is from genome assembly GCF_000282395.1 of Pseudomonas sp. GM55. NCBI lineage: Bacteria > Pseudomonadati > Pseudomonadota > Gammaproteobacteria > Pseudomonadales > Pseudomonadaceae > Pseudomonas > Pseudomonas sp. GM55. Next base: position 48,936 of record NZ_AKJJ01000079.1, read on the forward strand.
ACCGGTGACCTGGCAGCAGGTGCTGCTGGAATGGCAACGGGACTGGAAGAACCGCGACACCTACGACGCCGTAATGGAACTGGTAAAGGAACATTCTGGTGCATATGGCATGGGCGTCGACTACGCCTACACCATGGTGCACAAGGCGCCTGAGCGCGTTCAGCACGGCCCCACCTTGGCGCCTGTCGCTGCATCTGTCTGAGCCATCGCCAGCCCCTGCCCTGGGGGCTGTTCACAGACTTGCGAAGGGTGCGCAGTCGACTGAACCGAGTCAACGAGCCTGGCCTGGAACCTCTGAGGATTTCCAATGCCCAGCGCTGTTCGAGTCAGGCGTTCGCATCCTGTTACCTGGATTAATGGATGTGTATGAACAAGGACAAATCTACCGTGCTGGCGACTCTCACACTGGCTTCGACAGGGCAGCTCAAATCCTGGCAGATAAGAACTGCCAAACAACTGATGCTGGACAGGCTGGATACCGGCATTTCAGTGACTGAACTAGCCGAAGCTTGCGCATTGTCGCGTAGTCACTTCTCACGCAGGTTCAAGGAAAGCACCCGGATGTCCCCGCAGCGATGGCTGCGTGAACAGCGGGTCATGAAGAGCAGAGAGTTAATGAAGGCTTCCACGATGTTGCTCACAGAGATCGCGCAGGAATGCGGCTTCAGCGATCAATCTCACTTCTGCCGTACATTCGTGAAGGCTGAAGGCATGACACCGAAGGCTTGGCAGCAACAAGCAATCTGCCCGACTCCGGTCGTTGCTTGAGACGGTAAGGCATCATCAACGCGCGGGCGAGCCCAAGCGGACTGAGGTGTAACCCCCCTTGAAAATCAATTTGTTACAGCTACAGACGATTTTTCAAAAGCTTGCGCGCTAAATTTTTTAGCGGCAATTTATTGCGTATTATTATAACGCAAACATTTAAATCGCTAACAGAATCCCCCGAAGACATTCAAAAGTGAGGAAAGCCATGAAAGTTCTCTACACCGCAGTCGCAACCGCAACCGGTGGTCGTGATGGCCGAGCCATCTCCAGCGACAAGAACCTCGACGTGAAACTGGCCACTCCGAAGGAATTGGGCGGTGTCGGTGGTGATGCCACCAACCCTGAGCAACTGTTCGCCGCTGGTTACTCGGCCTGCTTCATCGGTGCACTGAAGTTCGTCGCCAGCCAGAGCAAACGCAGCATTCCAGCCGACGCCTCGATCACTGCGCGGGTCGGCATTGGCCAGATCCCAGGCGGCTTTGGCCTGGATATCGACCTGAACATCAACCTGCCAGGCCTGGAGCAAGCCGATGCACAAGCGTTGGTGGAGGCGGCCCACCAAGTGTGCCCGTACTCCAACGCAACCCGTGGCAACGTCGATGTCCGTCTGCACGTCACCGTCTAACTTCCCGCCTCACCAGAAACAGGAGATATGAAATGAACGTTTTGACCAAAACACTCGTTGGCGCGCTCCTTGCCTTGTCGATCGGTAACGCATTCGCTGACTCTGGCGTCGAACACAACACCCAGGCATTCCTCGATGCATTGAACTCAGGCAGTGGTAAACCCATCGAGCTGCTTTCGCCGAAGGACGCCCGCGCGGTACTGACCGGCGCTCAGGCCGGGGTAAAACTGACACTGCCCAAGGCGGATGTCAGCGAGAAGACCATCACCGTCGACGGCCAGAACATCAGCTTGACCATCGTGCGTCCGGCGGGTGTGAAGGGGACCTTGCCTGTGTTCATGTACTTCCACGGCGGTGGCTGGGTGCTCGGCGACTTCCCGACCCATGAGCGCCTGGTGCGCGATCTGGTCGTCGGGTCCGGGGCGGTGGCGGTGTTCGTCAATTACACCCCGTCCCCTGAAGCGCACTACCCGACGGCGATCAACCAGGCCTACGGGGCAACCAAATGGGTGGCCGAGCACGGCAAGGAAATCAATGTCGACGGTAAGCGCCTGGCGGTAGCGGGCAACAGCGTCGGCGGCAACATGGCAGCCGTGGTCAGCCTGATGGCCAAGGATAAAGGTACCCCGGCCATTAAGTACCAGGTGCTGCTGTGGCCAGTGACCGACGCCAACTTCGAGACAGCGTCGTACAACCAGTACGCCGAGGGGTACTTCCTCACCAAGAACATGATGAAGTGGTTCTGGGACAACTACACCACCGACCCCAAGCAACGTGCCAAGATCTACGCCTCGCCGCTGCGCGCTACCACTGAGCAGTTGAAAGGCCTGCCGCCAGCGCTGGTCCAGACCGCGAGTGCCGATGTGCTGCGTGACGAAGGGGAAGCCTACGCTCGCAAACTGGACCAAGCCGGCGTGCCGGTCACTGCGGTGCGCTACAACGGCATGATCCATGACTACGGCTTGCTGAACGTGGTCAGCCAGGTTCCGGCGGTACGCTCTGCAATGCTGCAGGCTTGCGAAGAGCTGAAAGTTCATTTGAAGTGACCCCCACTCAAGACCGGAGATGTATGCCATGAACTGGTAATCACCGCCGGAAACGAAAAACCCGCTAAACAGCGGGCTTTTTCGTTTCCGGTGTAGCGTTAGCAGCCCTCTGCCAAGGGCACCTTTGGGTCGTAAGCGCTCCTTCTGGAGGGGCAGCTTTTGGCTGTGGATTCAACCGGACGATGCAACAGATTGGCTGAGTCCCGAGCCTAGCAGGCTGTCATTGATGCAGCTCAAGAGGCAGCGCGCGCCAGAATGGCTTGTGCACGAGCAATGACCGGTGCATCGACCATTTGCCCATCCATTACGAACACACCTTCCCCTGAGCCTGCGGCTTCGATGATGCGTCTCGCCCAGTGCAATTCTTCAGCATTGGGTTTTAGCGCCTGATGGATGATTGCCACTTGGCTCGGATGGATGCACAGGGCGCCGCCAAAGCCCATGTCGCGGGCAAATTGAACGGCGGCGTGCAGGCCGATGGTGTCCGCGATCGAGGGAAAAACACCATCCAGTGCCGGGGCCAGTCCGGCAACCCGGGTCCAAAGCAATACGGCATAGCGGGCGTGGCTGAGCACCTCTTCGGCGGCACAGCTACCGGTGGTCAGGTTCAGGTCCAGGCCCAGATCGAGGCTGCCGAACGACAACCGCTCAACGCCTTGAGCACTGGCAATGGAGCTGAGTGCCGCCAGACCCTTGGCGCTCTCGATGATTGGCCAGACCGGTTTGCCGGTGCTACCCGCGGTGCACACTTGCGCGGCGCTTTCCGTCTTGGGCAGTAAAATTCCGATCACGCCGTCATGCCGTCGGCAAAGATCCAGATCCGCAGCGTGTGCCCAGTGATCGGGCGCGTTCACCCGAACCAGAATTCGGGCATCCGGGTTTTCACTCAGAAAGCGCTCAAGGTTGTCCCTGGCCTGCTCCTTGAGGTTTTCCTGCACGGCATCTTCCAGGTCGACAATGACCCGATCCGCGCCAGTGGCGATAGCTTTGGGGATACGCTCTGGACGACTGGCCGGCACAAACAGCGCCGAGCGAATGATCGATGCACTCATGGTGTTTCTCCTTGGCTGAACTCAACCTCACCGATCTGCGCGGTGCCGTCCTGATTGCCAGCCCAGACCTGCGCTTTGCCGCTGTCGATCAAACGTCCGCCGACCTCGAAAGGTTGAGGCGAAATCAGCGGTCGGACCCCACGGAAGGTAAAGCGCTTCAAGCGCGCGGTCGGGTGCGCTTTGGTGAAGGCACGCAGGTTCAATGTGGCGATCAATGGACCATGTACCACTAACCCTGGATAGCCTTCCGTCTCTGTGACGTATGGCCAGTCATAGTGAATTCGATGGCCGTTGAAGGTGACTGCGGAGTAGCGGAACAGCAAAGTCGGGGAGGGCTCGACGTGTTCCTGCCATTGGCCCTCGGGGATCGCTTCGGTGCCGCTCAGCTTGGGTGGAGTGGGTTCGCGATAGACGATGTCCTGCTCATCCTGCAGTGCGCGCTGGCCACCCTGGAAATACTCATGGCGTACCGTGACGAATAATAAAGACCCCGTGCGGCCGTGCTTCTCTTCGACGTTGAGAATGGTCGATACACAGCTCACATCAGCCTCCACCTTCAATGGCTGGTAGAACTCGATTCGGCTGCCGGCCCACATGCGATTGCGGTTGTGGGCGGGGGGCAGAAAACCACCGAGCGAGGGATGACCGTCCGGGCCTAGCTCGCTGGCTTCAACTGGCTCCTGAAAGAACGCCCAATGCCACAATGGAGGCAGCGGTTCGCCGGGCTGCGGTGCCTTTTCGCTCAATGTCGCAGCGATTCGTTTTACCAGGTTGAAGCTGATCCGATCCTGGCTTTCCTGGCGACGACCAATCCAGGCCGAAAAATCGATAGTGTTCATACACTTCACTCCTGTCGGTCGGTAGTCAGGCCAGGGTGGCCATTTCTGGAATCGCTTCAAACAGGTCCGCCACCAGGCCGTAATCGGCCACCTGGAAGATCGGTGCTTCTTCGTCCTTGTTGATCGCCACGATCACTTTGGAGTCTTTCATGCCGGCCAGGTGCTGGATCGCGCCGGAGATACCGACGGCGATGTACAGCTGAGGCGCCACGATCTTGCCGGTCTGACCGACCTGCATGTCGTTGGGGACGAAACCTGCATCGACCGCGGCGCGCGATGCTCCCACGGCTGCGCCGAGCTTGTCGGCCAGGGCGTACAAGTGTTTGAAGTTGTCGCCGTTCTGCATGCCGCGACCGCCGGAAACAACGATCCTGGCAGCGGTCAGTTCCGGACGGTCAGATTTAGCAAGCTCTTCGCCAACGAAGCTGGAGATGCCAGCGTCGTGAGCAGCAGCAACGGCTTCAACGGCCGCCGAACCACCAACAGCTGCCACCGGGTCGAAACCGGTGGCACGCACGGTGATCACTTTGACCGCAGCGTTCGATTGCACGGTAGCGATGGCGTTACCGGCATAGATCGGACGCTTGAAGGTGTCAGCGCTTTCTACCGAGATGATCTCGGAGATCTGGTCAACGTCCAGTGCAGCAGCAACGCGCGGCAGGATGTTTTTGCCGTTGGAAGTGGCGGCAGCCAGGATGTGGCTGTAACCAGCGCCCAACTCGATAACCAGAGGCGCGACGTTTTCCGGCAGTTGATGCGCGTAGGCAGCGTTGTCGGCCACCAGCACTTTCGCCACGCCAGCCACTTTCGCAGCAGCTTCAGCCACGGCGCCAACACCTGCGCCGGCCACCAGCACATGGATGTCGCCACCGATTTTGGCGGCAGCAGCCACGGTGTTCAGCGTGGCCGGGGCCAGCACTTTGTTGTCCTGCTGGTCGTTTGAATAGTCAGCAATAACCAGGATCGTCATTCAGATCACCTTCGCTTCGTTTTTCAGTTTCTCGACCAGTTCAGCCACCGACCTGACCTTGATACCCGCGCTGCGTGCAGCTGGCGCTTCGACTTTCAAGGTTGTGTTGGTGGAGGCGGTGGAAACGCCCAAAGCGTCCGGAGTCAGCGTCTCGAGAGGCTTCTTCTTGGCTTTCATGATGTTTGGCAGAGACGCGTAGCGCGGTTCGTTCAAACGCAGGTCGGTGGTGACGATGGCTGGCAGTTTCAGGGAAACTGTCTGCGCGCCGCCGTCGATTTCGCGAGTCACGGCAACGCTGCCGCCGCTGATTTCGACTTTCGAAGCGAACGTGCCCTGACCGTAGCCGCTCAATGCAGCGAGCATCTGGCCGGTCTGGTTGTTGTCGCTGTCGATGGCTTGTTTGCCAAGGATCACCAGCTGAGGCTGTTCCTTGTCGACAACGGCCTTCAGCAGCTTGGCCACGGCCAGGGAAGTCAGGTCTTCGGCGTTTTCTACGAGGATGGCGCGGTCGGCACCCAGAGCCAGCGCGGTGCGCAGTTGCTCTTGAGCGGTGGACGGGCCGATGGAGACGACGACGATTTCAGTCGCAACACCGTGCTCTTTCAGGCGTACGGCTTCTTCCACGGCGATTTCACAGAATGGGTTCATCGCCATCTTGACGTTGGCGAGATCGACGCCGGAATGGTCCGCCTTGACGCGAACTTTCACGTTGTAATCGACCACGCGTTTCACAGCTACGAGGATCTTCATTGGGCAGTGTTCTCTCGAAAATCTTTGATCGTTGCAGTCAGATGGCCCCGGCGGCGCGCATTTTTTCAATGCGCTCCGCGCCCAGCCCCAGTTCCCTGAGCAGCTGTTCGGTGTGTTGGCCAAGGCCCGGTACAGCATCCATGCGTGGTTCGAATGCGCTGTTGCTGCCGGGCGGGATCAGACTTGGAATGGGGCCAGCAGGGGTTTCGACTTCTCGCCAACGGCCACGGGCCTGAAGTTGTGGGTGGTCCCAGACACCTTGCATATCGTTGACCCGGGCGTTGGCGATCTGAGCATGGTCGAGGCGATCGATCACCGCATCGAAATTGAGCGTGGAGAACGATTCGATGATCAGTTCCCGTAGCGCGTTGCGGTTCTCGACCCGTTTGAAGTTGGCCGAAAAACGCGGGTCTTTGGCCAACTCAGGCGCAAGCAGCACCTTCTCGCAAAACAGCTGCCATTCACGCTCGTTCTGCAAACCCAGCATCACGGTGGTGCCGTCACCGACAGGGAAGGGGCCGTAAGGATAAATGGTGGCGTGCGCAGCACCGGCGCGAGGGGGCGGAGGCGCCCCGTCGTAGGCGTAGTACATCGGGTAGTTCATCCACTCGACCAGACTTTCCAGCATCGAAACATCGAGGTGGCTGCCTTCACCGGTACGTTCACGCAACAACAGCGCAGACAGGATGCCGGTGTAGGCATACATGCCGGCCGCGATATCGGCAATTGAACAACCGGCCTTGGCCATTTCTTCTTCGCCCTGGCCGCCGGTGACCGACAGGAATCCGCCTTCACTTTGAATCAGCAGGTCGTAGGCTTTCTTCTTTTCATAGGGGCCACCGGCGCCATAACCTGAAATGTCGCAAACGATCAGGCGCGGAAATCGCTGATGTAACACCTCAAATGACAGTCCCATTCGCGCGGCCGCACCGGGCGCCAGGTTCTGCACCAGCACATCGGCGGTGGCCAGTAAACTGTCCAGCACGTCGGTGGCCGAATCTTGCTTCAGGTCGAGGGTCAGGCTTTCTTTCGAACGATTGGTCCAGACAAAGTGTGAGGCCAGTCCGTTGACGCGTTGATCGTAGCCCCGGGCGAAATCGCCTGTGCCTGGACGTTCGACCTTGATCACCCGAGCGCCGAGGTCGGCCAGTTGTCGGGTACAGAAGGGCGCTGCAATAGCGTGCTCAAGGCTGACGACGGTCATGCCATCGAGCGGACGGAGGCCTTTGGGCTGGCTCATGATGGTATCTCTCTTGTTATTAGAAAGAGCGCGGCAGCTCGAGCAGGTGTTCGGCAACGTACGACAGGATCAGGTTGGTAGAGATGGGCGCGACCTGATACAGACGGGTTTCACGGAACTTGCGCTCGACGTCGTATTCGCAGGCAAAGCCGAATCCGCCGTGGGTCTGCAAGCAGGCGTTTGCCGCTTCCCAGGACGCTTTCGCTGCCAGGTACTTGGCCATGTTGGCGCTGGCCCCGGCGTTGATGCCGCTGTCGTATTCTTCGCAGGCACGCCAGCGCATCAGGTCAGCCGCTTCGATTTCGATGTGGGCTTCGGCGATGGGGAACTGCACACCCTGGTTCTGCCCGATCGGGCGCCCGAACACCACGCGATCACGGGCGTAGGCACTGGCCTTTTCGATAAACCAGCGACCGTCACCAATGCATTCGGCGGCGATCAGGGTGCGTTCGGCATTCAGCCCATCGAGGATGTAGCGGAAGCCTTTGCCTTCCTCGCCGATCAGGCTGTCAGCGGGGATTTCCAGGTTGTCGAAGAACAGTTCGTTGGTTTCGTGATTGACCATGTTGGCGATCGGCTGCACGGTCATGCCGTTACCGATGGCCTCGCGCAGATCGACGAGGAAGATCGACATGCCTTCGGATTTTTTCTTTACATCGGCCAGTGGTGTGGTGCGTGCCAGCAGGATCATCAGGTCAGAATGCTGGATGCGCGAGATCCACACTTTCTGTCCGTTGATCACGTACTTGTCGCCGCGTTTGATGGCGGTGGTCTTGATCCTGGTGGTGTCGGTGCCAGTGGTAGGCTCGGTCACACCCATGGATTGCAGACGCAGTTCACCGTTGGCCAGTTTCGGCAGGTAGTAGCTTTTCTGTGCCTCGCTGCCATGCCGCAGCAGGGTGAACATGTTGTACATCTGCCCGTGTACGGTGCCGGAGTTACCGCCGCAGCGATTCACTTCTTCGAGGATTACCGAGGCCTCGGCCAGCCCGAGGCCGGAGCCGCCATATTCGACAGGAATCATCGCGGCCAGCCAGCCGGCTTCGGTCAGGGCCTTGACGAAGGTTTCCGGAAAGCCTTTTTCTTCATCGACTTTGCGCCAGTAAGCGGCATCGAATTCAGCACACAGGGCGCGTACGCCCTCGCGGATGGCATTGAGTTCTTCAGAGTTGCGGTCGGTCATTATTATTCTCCTCAACGCGTCACGCATGGCATCAGCCCTGCGTGACCGGGTTCGGGTGCGGTGCAATCAGATCGGGTTGAAACCCAGCGCGGCACGAAAGCGATTCTTGATGAAGTGACCATCACGCGGTGGCAGTACGCGCGGCGGGTTTTCCGCTTTGATCTTGATCGTTGCGAGCTTGACGCCGTCACGGGTAGCGAAGCGCTCGCGCAGGTTGTGTACGCCTTCCATGTCGCGAATTTCGTCTGTCCAGCTGAAGCCGCAAGTCTTCGCCACCTGGTCCAGGGAAATACCGAAACCGGCATGGCTGACTTGCATGCCGGTTTCGCCGAAGTGCCCGTTATCGAGTACGGCGATGGTCAGGTTGGCGGGCTTTTGCAGCGCGACAGTGGCCAGTGCACCGAAGCCCATGAGCAACTCACCGTCACCGGTGACCACCACCACAGACTTGTCCGGCTGAGCGTTGGCCAGGCCCAGTCCCACCGTGATGGCGCTGCCCATGGCGGCCCAGAGGTAGTAATTCAGATCATTGTCGCCGGCCGCCATGACGTCATAAGACGCCGAGCCCAGACCAGTCACGACCAGCACGTCTTTGCGGTCGGCCAGCAAGGCCTTGACCACTTCGCGGCGACACAGAGTGTGGTTTGCGCTTACTTGACCCATTTCTTTTCTCCGATCAGTCGCTGGCCGAGCAGCAAGGCAGTGGCGGAATCACCGTTGAAGGCCATGGTCGCGGCACCGTGCAGCAGTGGGGCAACGTCTTGCGGCACGTCCGCACGCCAGGTCATGACCTTCATCAAGTTCAGGGAGGCTTCGGTGGCCTGACCCATTGGGTTCTGCCACGCGTTGAATTCGGCCCAATCGCCGCGCATGGTGACCACCATCAACAGCGGAAAACCGGCACACACCTGAAGTGCCAGGGTATTGATGCAGTTACCGACACCACTGGACTGCATCAAGAGGGCGCCACGCTCACCGCCAAGCCAGGCGCCGGCGAGGTAGCCAATGCCTTCTTCTTCGGTGGTGAGGACAACGGCCTTGATGTCCGGGTCGGCATACGACATGCGGATGGCCGCCGAGTGACCTGCATCCGGTACGAAGACCACATGTTTGACGTCGTGGGCCTTGAGCACGCGGAATACGTCCTCCTGCCAATCCTGTCCCACGGTTTGTTCAGCTTCTGTTGACATGCCCATCTCCCAAGCAGTGCTGCTTTTGTGTTTTCACTCATTCTGGGAGCTCTGACGGAGAACGACGACTACCGTTTTTGTCTTTGAGATATGCCCGTTTTGTATGGCTGGACGGTGAATGCGTGGGGCAGCGGCGAACCGCGATAACCACAAAGTATGGGAAGGGCAAAGGTGCTGAGCCTGGGCGCCTGGCCATAGCATTTGGGCATATCAGCTAGAGCGTGATCCGCTCTTATTTACGGGGTGGGGCCAGGGTAGTTTTCGGCTACGTGGTTACAGCGCGTAACCGACGCAACTACAACAATAAGAAGGGGGCACACCTAATGAAAAACAGGCTACCGGCTGCGGCAGGCATTCTGATCGCCATGCTATTTGGGATCCTTATCGGCTACATGATTTTCCTGAACTTCCCGGACAAAGCAGCGGCGACCAGAGTCGCCGGTTACATCTCGATCGTCTCTGACATTTTTCTACGCCTGATCAAAATGCTCATTGGCCCTCTGGTGTTCTCGACCCTGGTGGTCGGCATCGCACACATGGGGGATGCCAGTGCTGTCGGCCGGGTATTCGGCAAGGCACTGGGCTGGTTTTTGACGGCCTCGTTGATCTCGCTGTCGGTGGGGCTGGTCATGGCCAACCTGTTGCAGCCCGGGCATAACCTGGGATTGCCATTACCAGAGGTGACCAGTGTGACCAACCTGCAAACGTCGGTGTTCACCCTCAAGGATTTCATGACACATCTGGTGCCCAAATCTTTCGCGGAGGCCATGGCCACCAACGAAATTCTTCAAATCGTGGTGTTCTCGATATTCTTCGGCGTTGCGCTGGCCTCCCTGGGCAAGAAAGCCGAGGGCCTGGTGAATGTCATCGAAGACCTGTCCCACGCGATGTTGAAGGTTACCGGTTATGTGATGAAGCTTGCTCCGCTGGCGGTGATGGCGGCCATGGCCGCGACCGTTGCAATTAACGGCCTGTCCATTCTGGTCAAGTTCGCCGTGTTCATGCGCGACTTCTATCTCGGGTTGATCGTACTCTGGGTGATGCTGGTGTTTGCCGGCTGGATGTTCCTCGGGCGGCGAGTGTTCAAACTGGTGGTGCTGATCAGGGAAGCGTTCCTCCTGTCTTTCGCCACGGCCAGTTCCGAGTCGGCTTACCCGAAGATTCTTCACGCGCTGGATCGTTTTGGAGTCAGGCGCAGGATCTCCAGTTTCGTCATGCCCATGGGGTATTCCTTCAACCTTGACGGCTCGATGATGTACTGCACGTTTGCCGTACTGTTCATTGCTCAGGCCTATGGCATCGAGATGTCCATCGGCACGCAGATCACCCTGTTGTTGACGTTGATGCTGACTTCCAAAGGCATGGCCGGCGTGCCCCGGGCTTCGTTGGTGGTGATTGCCGCGACGCTGACCCAGTTCGATATTCCCGAAGCCGGTTTGCTGCTGATTCTGGGGATCGACACCTTCCTCGATATGGGCCGTTCGGCCACCAACGCGGTGGGCAATTCCATCGCCACGGCGGTGGTGGCGAAATGGGAGGGCGAGTTGGTGAGTGAGGATGAGGCCGAGCGACACGCCGCCGCGCTGGACGCTTCGGCTGGCGTGGGGGAGAAACCGCTGACTGTCTGACCCGTGCCGAAAAAACGAAACCCGGCGATGGCCGGGTTCGTTCAAACACATTTGGGTTAACGCAGGGCGCTACAGAACGTGCTGATGGCCTCGCAGGCCGTGCGCAATGAAGCGTTATCCAGGGCGTAGGCGATGCGAATGTAGGGGCCGAGGCCAAAGGCGCTGCCATGCACCACCGCCACATTCGCCTCGTCAAGCAAGGCGTGGGCGACATCTTCATCGGTGAGCAGCGTTCGACCGCCCGCTGAGGTGCGACCGATCAGCCCCGCGCAGGAGGCGAATGCGTAAAACGCCCCGGCCGGGCTGACGCATTCAAGACCAGGTGTGGCGTTCAAAAGCTCCACCATCAAATCGCGACGCCCCTGAAAAGCGGCGCGGCTTTCGCGGATGAAGTCCTTGGGGCCCTCCAGTGCGGCGAGTGCAGCCTGCTGCGAGATCGAGCTTGCACCTGAGGTTTGCTGACCTTGCAGTTTTTCCATGGCTTCCAGCAGCCAGCGTGGCCCGGTGGCAAAACCGATACGCCAGCCGGTCATGGCATAGGCCTTGGAAACACCGTTCATGGTCAGGGTTCGCGTGGCGAGCCGTGGTTCAACCTGGGCGAGGGTATGGAATACTTGATCGTCGAAGATCAGGTGTTCGTAGATGTCATCGGCCAAAATCAACACGTGAGGATGTGCCAACAACACCTGCGCCAAGGCTTGAAGCTCATCCCGGCTGTACACCGCGCCCGTCGGGTTGGACGGCGAATTGAGGATCAGCCAGCGGGTCTGCGGTGTGATCGCCGCGGTCAGTGCCGCGGGCGTCAACTTGAATCCCGTATCGGCATCGCAAGTGACGATTCTGGTTTCACCACCACACAGTTGCACCATCTCCGGATAACTGACCCAATAAGGCGCCGGCACGATGACCTCGTCACCTTCATTGAGGGTCGCCGCCAGGGCGTTGTAGATCACCTGCTTGCCACCGTTGCAGACAAGGGTGTCTTGCCAGGTAACGTCCAGGCCGTTCTCTCGGCGGAACTTGGCAGCCACCGCTTCTCGCAGAGAACGTACACCAGCGACCTGGGTATAGCGGGTGTGGCCGTGTTCGATGGCGTGAATGGCCGCTTCACGTACATGTTTGGGCGTATCGAAATCCGGCTCGCCGGCGCATAGCGAAATGATCTTCGCACCTTGCGCCCGGCGTTCTGCCACCCGATCGATTATTCGATAAGTCGCGGAAGGTTGCGCACTGGCCAGGCGTTGGTTCAGACGTTGGATATCAGCGCTCATGCGCGGGTTCTCCATTCGGTAAGGTTCATCAGTTCCAGGGTCGAGCGACCTTCGGTCAATGCTTGCATCATCAACGCTTCCTTGTTTGCGCGAGCTTCGCCTTCGGCGAGGGTACGTGCGGCATCCGCCATGGGAATGATGATCACGCCGTCATCGTCGGCCACGACCAGGTCACCGGGCGCCACGCCTACGCCATTGAAATTGAATGGCTGGCCCACGGAGGGCGCGCTGACTTTGACGGTGCCTTTGACTGAGATGCCGCGTGCGAATACTGGAAACTGGCGCTTCTTCAGCGCCGCGATATCACGAACGCCACCATCAATGACCAGACCGACCACACCCGCCGCTTCGGCCGCCACGGTCAGCACTTCGCCCCAGTAACCGGCGATGAAGCTTCCCGTACCCACTACCAGCACGCTGCCGCGAGGCACGCGTTCCATTGCCAGGTGCAATGACAGGTTGTCACCTGGCGAGCACTCCAGTGGGTAGGCCGGAGCGGCGATAAAGGCACCGTCCCAGACGGGACGGATCGCGCTGTCGACTGCACAAGGCAGATGGGACGCTTCATACAGCGTCGAGCTGCCCAGGACTTTCGCTCGTTCGTGGAAATTCAACGGGAGGGGGAGCGTGGTCATCAGACTTTCCTCTGCAGGCTGTGGTAACCCAAGGCGGCCCGGGCTTCCTTGAGGGTTTTGCCTTGAGCGATCAGGGCACGGATATCGGCTTCCACCGACTCGATCTGACGGGCACAGGCCGCCACTTCAGCTGCCCGGGCGCGAGGCACAATCACCACGCCGTTGGCGTCGGCCACCACGATGTCGCGGGCGCAAACGCGAACCGTGCCGACAGACACGGGTTGATTGACCGACTGAACCTGCACGCGGTCCTTGCCGGTGCGCATGAAGCGGCCCTTGCTGAAGATCGGATAGCCGTCGCCCAGCGCCTTGTTCACGTCTCGGCAAACACCGTCGATGACGGTGGCCGCGATCTGCCGGCTGCCGGCGTACTGGGTCATGATGTCGCCCCAGACGGTGCAGTCGGTGCGGCCGCCGTTGTCGATCACCACGACGTCCCCGGGGAGCACGTCTTCGATGAAGTCGCCCACGGTACCGGGAGGCACGCTGGCCGAAACGTACTGCACGGTGAAGGCTGGTCCGACGATGACCTTGCTGTAGTTGTCCAACGGTGCCACGCCCAGGCATTGGCCGGGCAGGCCGAGTTTGTCCATTGCATCGGACACACCTGGCGTGTCCAGACCTTCAAACAGCTCAACCAGGTTTTGGTCTTCGAGATTCATCAGGCGTGCTCCACGTGAATGGCTTCGAACTGGCTGTCATGCATCACTTCGGCCACTGAGCGGCCGCTGCGAACTGCCGCCACCATGCCGTTCTGACGGTGGGCAATGCGCTCGCCGAGATCGACCACTTTTTCGATATAAGCTTGCGACACGAACACCGTGCCGCAGTGATCGGCGATGACATAGTCGTCTTCGCTGACGTCAACGCCCGCCACATTGATCGTCACGGCGGCATCGATCTGTACCACCCGATTGCGCGCGCTGATCATGGTCACTCCGCGGCCATAAACCGGGTAGCCAATGGACTCACTGCCGTCGATATCGCGGCTGAAGCCATCGATGACTGTGCCACGTACCTGTTTGCCTGCCGCAGCGTTGGCCAGAATGTCGCCCCAGCAGGAAATGCCCTCGATACCGCCAGCGATGACCAGCACGCGGTCGTCGCTATGGATCTGCTCAACCACCGGGGTGATCAAATGAACGGTGGGTACGTTGTCGGTTTTTGGTGCCAGCAGTACGGTGCTGGCGCGACCGACGATCTTCGGGCAGTTCCACAGCGGGCGTAGCCCTACGGTGGCACCAGCCAGGCCGAGGAAGTCGAGGGCGTCGGATACGGTGTTGGTATCCAGCGCTGCCAAGCGATCCAGCAAACTCTTGTTAATCATGGGGAGCCCCTGTAGTGACGGAGGAACCCAGTGTCGATGAGGCGGTTTGATAGGTATATTACTAATCACAGAAGTATCAGATACGTTAAACCTATGGATTAATCATGATCAATTTCCGTCTGATTCGTCACCTTTGGCTGTTCCTGGCCGTTGCCGAAGAACAGAATTTCGGGCGCGCCGCCAAGCGACTTGGCATGTCCCAGCCTCCCCTGAGCGAACAGATTCAAGTGCTCGAGCAAGCGCTCAAGGTCAAGCTATTTGAGCGCTCGCGACGCGGAGCGAAACTGACCCCCGTGGGGGCGGCTATCCTGCCGGCGGTGCGTAAATTCGCTGATCAACTTGAGCGCCTGGAGCTGGCCGTGGAAGAGGCGGTAGCGGGGCAGTCGGGAATGCTGACCATTGGTGCGATCTCCACGGCCATGTTCGACGTTTTGCCGGGGCTGATCGAGCAACTGAAAGACGATTACCCGCAGCTGACCGTATCCGTGCGGGAAATCGACAGCGTTGAGGCCGTTCCGGCACTGGAGGCCGGTGATATCGACCTGGCCTTCGCCCGTCTGGACGGTGATCTGGGCGCCTCGATCCAGTCACTGCCGTTGCTGGAGGATCGCCTGGTGGTGGCGTTGCCCAGTGACCACCCATTGGCAGCGCGAACGCGCATCAGCTTGTCCAGCCTGGCCAACGAACCCTTGGTGATGTTTTCGCGAAAGGTCAGTCCGGTCTATTTCGACAATTTGATCGCGACCTGCCGGGCCAGCGGTTTTTCCCCTCGTGTGCTGCACGAAGTGCGTTCTGTCGCCTCGCAGATCGCCTTTGTCAGTTATGGCCAGGGTATCGCACTGGTGCCGGCGTCCTTGAAAAAGCTTGCCCCCGACAACGTGGTATTTCGGTCACTCAGCCAGAAGCTCAATGTGGTGACGACTGCGGTGGCCTGGAATGCTGATCGGCCTAACCCGCTCATAGAAGAGATCATTGCCCGATTCCGTGATAACGCGTGAGTTGAACATAGGCGGCACACGGACAGCTAATGATAGGTTTGGCGTATGGAAGCTTTCTCGTATTAGGAATTTACATAAGGCTCAATCCACTTGAAATTGGGCCTGCTGCCGTCAACCCTGATTCGGCGGCAGACTTTATGCTCAAGGAGTCATTAACGTGCCCTCACCCGAAACGTTCACTCACACGCAACTCCCTCTGACGGTAGAGGGTGTCCAATTGAACGTCGCCGCCATTCACCGGGATGGCGACTTGGCGCCGATTGTTTTCCTGCATGGTTTTGGTTCCACCAAAGAGGACTACGCCGACATCGTGCAGCACGCGGAATTCGCCGGGTATCCCTTCCTGGCCTACGACGCACCAGGCTGCGGTGAGAGCCAGTGCAGCGACCTTTCCAGGATTTCGATTCCTTTTCTGATGCAGACCGCGTTACAGATGCTGGAGCATTTCGGCATCGAGCGCTTCCATCTGGTCGGCCACTCCATGGGCGGACTGACCGCGCTGATGCTGGCCCATCAGTTCCCGGAACGGGTAATCAGTTTCGTCGATATAGAGGGCAACATTGCCCCGGAAGACTGTTTTCTGAGCCGGCAGATCGTCGATTTTCCAAGTGATGACCCAGAGGTATTTTTCGCAGCTTTCATCGAGCGTGCCCGACAAGCTCCGGCGTACGCCAGCGCACTCTATTCGGTGAGCCTGAGGCACAAGGTGCGTGCCGGGGCAGTACGGGGGATTTTCCAGTCGATGGTCGATCTTTCCGATAACGCCGACCTGATGAGCAAGTTTCTCGGCTTGAAGTGTCCGCGAATGTTCATGTACGGCGAGCAGAACGCTTCACTGTCTTACCTTTCGCACATTGAGGCCCAAGGCGTGCACTTGGCGCCAATTCCGGCCTGCGGCCACTTCCCCATGTACTCCAACCCGATCGCGATGTGGAACCGGATCGCCGATTTCCAGACACGCATTCGAACCGGGTAAGTCCGATCGCCCCGAGCGCTCCCCCGATTTTGGCGGGAGCCTGACAGGGGGCTGGCGGTTGCTATTCAACGCGTTTGATCTCACATGCCTGTCGCGGCGATGTGTGAGGGCGCGTGCATGCCTGTAATCCATAACAACAAGAGGTTCAAATCATGCTCGAAGTCATAAACGGCTTTCTTTCCGGAAAGCTCTTGATCGTGCTCATCGTAGGCCTGGGTGGCTATTTCACGATTCGTTCACGCTTTGTCCAGTTTCGCCATTTCCTGCATATGTTCGGGGCCTTTCGCGATAGCGTGCAGAAGAGCGCCGGTCAGATCAGCTCGTTCCAGGCCTTGATGCTGAGTCTGGCGGGTCGCGTAGGGGCGGGCAATATCGCCGGGGTCGGATTGGCCGTGACGTTGGGCGGGCCCGGTGCGGTGTTCTGGATGTGGGTGACTGCGCTGGTAGGCATGTCCACCAGCTTCTTTGAATGCAGCCTGGGGCAGTTGTATAAACGATGCGACGCCAAGGGGCAGTTTCGGGGTGGGCCGTCGTACTACATCCAGTACGGACTGAAACAGGCGTGGCTGGGCAAGGTCATGGCCTTGTTGCTCCTGGTGACTTTCGGTTTCGCCTTCAACGGACTGCAATCTCATGCCGTGACTCACTCGCTGAACAATGCGTTCGGTTTCTCTACGACCTGCTCCGGCATTGCGATTGCCGTATTGCTCGGTCTGGTATTCATGGGTGGCATCAAGCGCATCGCTGCCGTCTCGGACCTGTTGGTGCCGGTCAAAACACTGGCTTACATTGGCGTGACCGTTTATGTGATCGTGCTTCAGTTTGACCATGTGCCGGGCATGCTGATGACCATTTTCAAAAGTGCCTTTGGCCTGGACCAGACATTCGCAGGTCTGGTTGGCAGCGCCATCGTCATGGGCGTCAAGCGCGGGGTGTTTGCCAATGAGGCGGGACTGGGCAGTGCGCCCAACGTAGCCGCCGTAGCGAAAGTCGATCACCCGGCGGCTCAAGGGGTCGTTCAAGCTTTCAGCGTCTTCCTGGATACCTTTGTGATCTGTACGTGCACGGCATTACTGATCCTGTTGTCGGGCTTTTATACGCCGGGCTTCGAGGGTGATGGCCTGGTACTGACACAGAACGCACTGGCGGCAGTGGTTGGGGACTGGGGGCGTACGTTCATCAGCGTGGCGTTGGCGCTGTTTGTCTTCACGTCGATCCTCTACAACTACTATCTGGGCGAAAACAACCTGCGTTTTCTGCTGGGTGACAGGCGAGCTGCGGTGATTGTTTATCGTGGTTTGGTGTTGCTGTTGATCCTTTGGGGCGCGGTTCAAAATCTGGGAACGGTCTTCGCCTTTGCCGATATCACCATGACGCTGTTGGCCTTCGTCAATCTGGTCGCCCTGGCGCTATTGTTCAACGTCGGCATGCGCTTGCTGCGTGATTATGACCAACAGCGTAAGGCCGGCATCAAGACGCCGATCTTCGACTCCAGTCAGTTCAAGGATCTTGATCTTGATTTGCAGGCATGGCCGCATCGGGAAAAGGTGGGCGACATCATCCCCGAGTCTGTAACGCAGGTAGCACCTGCATCTGCCATACGATGAAGAAAAAAGGGCCCATGACAAAACATGGGCCTTTGATGCGAGTGTTGTCATCCTCAGTCAATCAGACTCGCGCAGCCTGTGGCTTTAAACATCCCTTTAAGCCGGTACGTTCTTCAACCTCACCTGAGCCGCTGATATAGCCGTAACGCGAGAGGTTTGGCATCAGCATCGCGGCGATGAAGGTGATGGTCACGACCGCCGTTACGTAGAAGAAAAAATACTCTTCGATGCCCTGTGAACGAAGCGACAAGGCCACGTATTCGGCAGTGCCGCCAAATGCTGCGTTGCCCACGGCATAAGGAAATCCAACACCCAAAGCGCGTACAGCAGGCGGGAACAGTTCGGCTTTAACGATACCGGCAATCGGGGTGTAGAGCGACGCAATGACCAGGCCGCCAAACACCAGCAGGAACGCGGTAAACGGGTTGCTGACCGACTGCAACGAGTAGAGCAGGGGGATCACCAGCAACATGGCCAGCCCGGAGAACATCAGCATGTGCGCCTTGATCCCGATACGGTCGGCGAGCAGTCCGAAGAGCGGCTGGCAGAACATGAAGCCGACCAGTGCCGCGGTCATGATGAAACTCACCGTTTCCGGGCTGAACCCGGCGGAGATCACCAGGAACTTCTGCATGTAGGTGGTGAAGGTATAGAAATACAGCGAACCGCCGATAGTGAACGCGACCACCAGGGCAACGGCCCGCCTGTGTTTGAACATGCCGCGCAGTGAGCCGGCATCTTTGCGATTCATGTCTTTCCTGGTGGCGGTTTCATGCATGGCGCGACGCAGATACACGACCACGATCGAGCTCAGCGCGCCGATGAAGAACGGAATCCTCCAGCCCCATTCGCGCAACTCTTCGCCGGTCAGGGTTTGCTGGAGAATGACCACGGTCATCAAGGCCAACAACTGACCGGCAATGATAGTGAAGTACTGAAACGATCCATAGAAACAGCGACGGCCCGGTGTCGCGATTTCGCTGATGTAGGTGGCGCCAGTGCCGTATTCCGCACCGACGGACAAGCCCTGAATCAACCTGGCAACCACGAGTAGAATCGGCGCCGCGATCCCGATGGTTGCATAGGTGGGCATGACAGCGATCAGCAGTGAGCCGGCGCACATCATGAACACCGAGATAATCATCGAGACCTTGCGGCCGCGAGTGTCTGCGATCCAGCCGAATATCCAGCCACCGAGCGGGCGCATGAAAAAACCGACGGCGAAGACGCCCGCCGTCGCTAGTAGCTGGCTGGTGGTGTCTCCTTTGGGGAAAAACGAAGCGGCAAAGTAGATGGCGGTGTAGGCGTAAATGAAGAAGTCGTACCACTCCACCAGATTGCCCGAGCAGGCACCCATGATGGCTTTGACGCGGTTCGGTGCTCTCATCGGAGCGGCTTCGGCAGCGTGGTCTTTGGCGTCTGTGATTGATGCGGACATGTGATTCACCCTTTCTTCAAGGCGAGGAGAGACGAGGAGCACGCTGATGCGTGTCCGACGTGACAGGCTCGATGGGTTGTTGGGCTTAACGAAGTGGCGTGAGCCCGCTCACGGCCGGTTTCCTGAAGAGAAGGGAGAGGGAGGATGCACGAGCGTGGCGAGCTGTATGCGGCCCGGGGAAATCGGACAGGTCAGGTAAGACGAAGCATTGAACATCATGGCGCGAGCCCTCGAATCTTATTCTTGTAATGAGTCGAGCGCTCTTTGGCGCCGACGTTGATTGCACGCTACCGCAGAGTCAGAAGGGGAATAAGCCGTCAGGCAGGCCTAACTGATATACCTGAATTTTATAGCTTGGCGTGCAGCCCCGGCGGGCCGGGTCATACAGCCGTCCTGAAAGTCTTGAGACCGCACGAGACGCGGTTAGCGGGGCACTCCAAGGTGCGCAAATGCGATTACACTCACAGCACTTTCGCCGCATATCGCGCCGAGCCCGATGCTGACTGGCCTGGTAATGGATGTCGTTCAACTCAAAACCCTGATTCATGTTGCCGAACTGGGCAGTCTCAGCAAGGCCTCGGATCGTCTCCACATCGCACAACCGGCACTTAGTCGGCAAATTCGATTGCTGGAAAAGGAGCTTGGCACCTACCTGTTTGATCGACATGGGCGAGGCATGGAGATTACCGATGCCGGTCGTGAAGTGCTGGCACATGCCATCCGAATCATGGAAGAAATGGAGTCCATTCGAAGTTCTGTTGTAGGCGGGAAAACCTCTTTTCGGGGAACAGTCATCATTGGTACGACGCCGACGGTCGCGGAAATTGTCACCGTTCCATTGGTACGCAAGATCAAAGAGGCGCATCCGAATCTCGCCGTCAGGTTTTCCTCGGCCTTCAGCGGCTATCTGCTCGATTGGGTTCAGCGTGGCGAGTTGGAGCTGGCGATTTCTTACGATCCCCAACCCCTGCATACGCTGCGTATCGTGCCGGTGATGATGGAAAATCTGCTACTGGTCGGCCCCGCCAGCGCCAACCTGCGTCTTGATACGCCGGTGTCGTTCGAGTCTTTGGCTGAGCAGCAATTGGTATTGCCAAGCGCTCGACATAGCCTTCGCGTGATTCTGGATGATTGTGCGCGTGAGGTCGGGATCAAGCTCAAGACCAGCGTTGAAGCCGACTCCTTTGGCGCCATGATCGACCTGGTCCGTAATGGCTTCGGTTTGACCGCTTTGCCTTTGGCATCGATTTACGCGCAAATCGAAGCTGGCGTGCTCAGTGCAGCGCCCTTGGTCGACCCCATTCCCATGCGCAAACTTGTTCAGGTTTTTCCAGCCGACAGGCGTGTCAGTCCGGCCGCTAAATTTGTCGGGGATGCCTTTATCGAGATTGCCGCCGATCTGGTCAATCGCAATATCTGGGCCGGATACATGCTTTGAGTCAACGACGAATCGGTTAGCTCCAAGTGCCTCGCCCCGTGCAAATCGCCCATTTATCCATAGATGCGCAGTTGCTCACGCCGTCTGCCTTTCTCACCACTGATGACACTGCCTTGAATCAACAAACGCGACTGCCTGGCGTATTTCGCATTTTTATTTTGGGGATGCTGCAAGTTCTGGTCTGGGGAGGTTCGTTCTTCCTGATGGCCGTCATGGCCGATCCGATCATGAAAGAGACCGGCTTGGCCAGCCAATGGGTGTATGGCGCACTGTCTCTGAGCATTCTGGTTTCCGCGATGCTGGCGCCGTTGATCAGTCGGCTTATCGCCCGGTACGGCGGCCGCCCTATTCTGGCCAGTAGCGGCTTAGGCGTCGCCATAGGGTTGTTTCTGATGGCCAGTTCGACCTCGTTGCCGATATTTCTTTTGTCTTGGGCTGTAATTGGCGTTGGTATGGCGCTAGGGCTGTATGAAGCGCTATTCGCCGCTTTGGGTTCTCTCCATGGGGAGCAGGCTGGCAGTGCGATTACCGGGATCACGCTTATTTCAGGGTTTGCGACAACGCTGTCATGGCCCGTGGTTGCGCTGGTCATCGAGCACGTTGGTTGGCGCACGACATGCGTGGCTTATGGGGGGCTATTGGTCATTGCCGTGGCACCGCTTTATCTCTGGGTGCTGGCGCCTGGTGCGGGACCCCTGACAAAAAGCCAGGCATTGAGTGATGAAAGTCTCTCAATCGATCGGCGGATCTACCTGTTGCTTACGCTGATTTTTGCGTTGGGTGCAGTGATCATGACGGCGATATCGGTCCAGCTGATTTCATTGTTGCAGGGGCAGGGTTATTCGCTTGCAGCCGCCATCGGACTGAGCGCGTTGCTGGGGCCGAGCCAGGTAGGATCACGTGTTCTACAAGTGTTTTCGCGAAAGCGACACCCGATCTGGACGACGTTGATCTCCGTGGTATTCGTGGCAATCGGTCTGCTGTTTGTGACCATCGCACCGGCAATGACTGCACTGGGTCTGGTGATCTATGGCGCGGGTAATGGTTTGCGGGCGATCGTTCGAGGACTGCTGCCATTGGCCCTCATGTCGCCCACCCATTATGTTTTGCTGATGGGGCGCATGGCTCGGCCTTCGCTCATAGGACAAGCCTTGACCCCCCTTGCAGGCGGCTACCTGTTGCAGACCTGGGGCGCTGGCGGTGTGCTTGCAGGTCTGAGTTCGCTGGCCGTATTGAACGTGCTCCTGGTGTTGCTGCTCATTCGACGGGTACGAAAAGTACAGCGCTGACCCAGCGACAGGGTCAGCTGTGCACGCGGCTCAGATACTCAAATAACTTGGCCGCTTCCGGCGCAAGCTGTGCCTGACTGCTGACCCCCACGAACAAGGTGCGGTGCGCCCAGTGATCGCTCAGGTCGACAGCAATCAGGCGGGTACCGAGCAATTCGGCACGTACGGATGACAACGGCAAGATCCCGATACCCAGGCCTGCTTCGATCATGCGACAGATGCCGTCGAAACTGCTGACCTGAATCCTGACCTTGAGGATCTTGCCTGCACTCACGGCGGCATCGGTGATTCTGCGCAGCAACGAGCTGCCTTGGTTGAGCGCTACATAATCGAAGCCAAGCGTATCGACAAAGGACACGCGGCGCTCATTGGCCAGTTCATGGCCAACAGGCACAAGCAGCACGAGTCGGTCATCACGATAAGGCAGTTTGTACAGTCCCTCAGCCGGTACGTTATCGGCAAAAATGCCGATATCGGCACGGCCGTTTTCCACGGCCTGGATAATGGGTTCGCTGAGTGCTTCTTCCAGTCCGATACGCACGTTCGGGTTTGCACGCAGGAACGATGCGAGGTCATCCGGCAGGAACTGGACGACGGCGGAAGTGTTGGCAAACAACCGCACATGCCCGCGCACACCGACCGCGTAATCACTGGCGTCGCACGCCATACGGTTCACGCCTTCCAGAATTGTTCTGGCATGTTCAACGATCCCTTGTCCCGCGGCGGTCAATTCGAGCCCCCTTGGCAGGCGCACGAACAGCGGGCACTGGGTCGTACGCTCCAGCTCGGCCAGACGTTTGCTGGCCGCCGAGACCGTCATGTTGGCCTTTTCTGCGGCACGGGACAGGTTGCCCGATTCGGCGGCGAAGATCAGCAGACGTAATGACAGCAGATCGAAGTGCAGGGGATTAATCATCAAGAGGATCCAAGGTTTTCCATTTTGGAAAGAGTAGTGGCGAAAAATGAAATTTTCATCTACCCGGATTGTGCCGATTATCCATGCCACAAGTACTCAACAAGAACGGAAAACGTCATGAGGTTACCTCTGCAAGGTGTCAAGGTCGTGGAGCTCGGTCAACTGATTGCCGGGCCATTTGCGGCGAAAATGCTCGGTGAATTTGGCGCCGATGTAATCAAGATCGAGCCTCCGGTCACCGGTGACCCATTGCGTAAATGGCGCTTGCTGCACGACGGTACTTCCGTCTGGTGGGCCGCACAATCGCGTAACAAACGCTCGCTGACCCTTGATTTGCGCCAGGTTGAAGCCCAACAGGTCGTGCGTCGGTTGCTGGCCGACGCGGATGTGCTGATAGAGAACTTTCGCCCGGGGACCCTGGAAAGCTGGGGGCTGGGTTGGGACGCGCTGCACGCGCTGAATCCGAAACTCGTCATGCTCCGGGTCTCCGGTTACGGTCAGACCGGACCTTACCGTGACCGCCCCGGATTTGGCGTGATCGGTGAAGCGATGGGCGGGTTACGGCACCTTTCCGGCGAGCCCGGGCGAACTCCGGTCAGGGTTGGCGTTTCCATTGGCGACTCGTTGTCGGCCTTGCACGGGGTGATCGGGATTCTGCTTGCCCTGCGTCATCGAGAGCAGAACGGCGGTGACGGCCAGCAGATCGACGTGGCGCTGTACGAGTCGGTGTTCAACATGATGGAAAGCCTGGTGCCCGAATACTCGGTGTTCAATGCCGTTCGTGAGCCCGCTGGCAGCAGTTTGCCGGGTATCGCGCCGACCAATGCCTATCGCTGCCGTGACGGTGGTTTTGCCTTGATCGCGGGTAATGGCGACAGCATCTATCAGCGCCTGATGGAGGTGATTGGTCGCCGTGATCTGGGGGCAGATCCCGATCTTGCGCAGAACCATGGCCGAGTTGCTCAGGTTGAGCGCATCGATGCCGCCATCTCTGAATGGACCGCGCGGCTCACCCTCGATGAGGTCTTGTCGATCCTGACCGAGGCGCGAATCCCGGCCGGGAAAATTTACAACGCTGCCGACATTGCCCAAGACCCGCATTACCGGGCGCGCGACATGTTGCTCGACAGCCAGTTGGATGACGGCACAGCGGTGACGTTGCCCGGCATTGTCCCAAAGCTTGGCACCACACCAGGCAGCGTCACTCGCTCGGCGCCGACCCTTGGCCAGCATACCGCCGAGATTTTGGGTGATCTTGGTATCGACGCTTTACAGCAAGCCGACTGGCGCCAACGCGGCATCATTTGACCCGGAGAATGAACATGCAACGTCTTTTCTTGCAGGAAGTCGCCACGCGTGACGGTTTCCAGAATGAAGCGCGTTTTATCGAGACCGTCGACAAGATCGCCATGATCGACTCCCTCAGCCAGTGTGGTTTCGCCAAGATCGAGGTCACCTCGTTCACGTCGCCCAAGGCCATTACCGCGCTGCGTGACGCCGAGGCGGTGATGCAGGGCATCCGGCGCAACCCGGCGGTGGAATACACCGTGCTGGTGCCTAACGTGCGCGGCGCTGAACGTGCCTTGGCATGCAACATTGATGAAGCCAACCTGGTGATGTCGGTCAGCGAACCGCACAACCGTTCGAATCTTCGCATGAGCCGTGAGCAGTCGTTTGCCCAGCTCAGCGAAGTGGTCAGCGTCATCGGCCGAGGCCCGGTGGCGATCAATGTGTCGTTGTCGACGGTGTTCGGCTGCCCGATGCAGGGCGATGTACCGGTGGGAGAGGTGTTGCACTGGGTCGAACGTTTTGCCGACCTGGGTGCTCGTGGCGTGACCCTGTGTGACACCACTGGCATGGCATATCCGAGTCAAGTCGAGGCGTTATCCCGCGCAGTGCGTGAGCGTTTTCCGGCGCTGCAACTGACCCTGCACTTTCACAATACCCGTGGCATGGCCCTGGCCAATGCGCTGGCGGCGATTGACGCCGGGGTCGATCGTTTCGATTCGTCCCTTGGCGGCCTGGGCGGTTGCCCTTATGCGCCGGGGGCCAGCGGCAATGTGTGTACCGAAGACCTGCTGCACATGCTGCAGCTGATGGGCTTCAATACCGGAGTCGATCTGGATCGGGTGCTGGCGGTCGCCGCGCAGTTGCCGGGTCTGATCGGTCACGACATCCCAAGTCAGATCCTCAAGGCCGGTAAACGTCTGGACCTGCACCCGATACCTGCTCATGTCGCCAACCTGGAAAAACAGGTGCTGTCGGCCCGAACCCTGGAGCTGCGCCCATGATCGACCATCTCGACCATTGGGTGCTGACCACCATCAACCCCGTGGCTGCCGAAGATTTTTACGTGCGGGTCATGGGCATGCAGGTGCAAACCTTCGCCGGTGGGCGCAAGGCGTTCGCTTTCGGTCAGCAGAAAATCAACCTGCACGTACGTGGCCATGAGTTCGAGCCCAAAGCGCACTTGCCGGTTCCGGGAGCGTTGGACCTGTGTTTTATCGCCTCGATCCCCTTGGACCAGGTGATTGCCCACCTGGCCCGTGTCGACTGGCCAATCATCGAAGGCCCAGTGTTGCGCACCGGTGCCACCGGGCCGATCCGTTCCGTGTATGTGCGTGATCCGGACCTGAACCTGATCGAGATTTCTGAACCTGTCCAACCGGAGCGTGCAGCATGAAAGTGGTGTTTCTCGACAGCGACAGCCTGCCCGTGAGCATTACCCGTCCGGCCTGGGTCACGGAATGGCAGGACCGCCCCGACACCCTGCCGGACCAAGTGGTGGACGCGGCTCGGGATGCCGAAGCCGTAATCACCAACAAGGTGCGCATCGGCCGGGCAGAACTTGAGCAACTGCCGAACCTGCGATTCATCTGCGTTGCGGCCACCGGTTACGATTGCATTGACCTGTCGGCCTGCCGTGATTTTTCCGTGAAGGTGTGTAACGTCCCGGACTACTCGGCGCAAAGCGTCGCCGAATCGGTGATCGCGTCAATCTTCGCCTTGCGTCGCCAGCTGTTTGTCTACCAGGCCGCCGCGCTGCGGGACTGGCCAGGTTCGCGACATTTTTGCGTCCATCGCACGCCGATTCAGGATGTTCAGGGCAGCGTGCTGGGCATCGTTGGCCGCGGCGGTATCGGTCTGGCCACGGCGCGTCTGGCAAGTGCCTTGGGTATGCAGTTGCTCTTCGCCGAACACCGTGGCGTGGTCCCGGTGCGCAAAGGTTACCAGTCCTTTGAAAGGGTGTTGGCGCAAAGCGACGTGATTTCTCTGCACTGTCCGTTGACCGAGCGTACCCGACACCTGATCGGAGCCCCGGAACTGGCACAGATGAAACCCGGCACCTTATTGATCAATACCGCTCGCGGGCCGTTGGTGGATGAGGCGGCGGTGCTCGACGCGCTGGAGAGCGGCCGCCTCGGTGGCGCGGCCCTCGATGTGTTGTGCCAGGAGCCACCTCCGGCCGACCACCCATTGCTCAACAGCCGCCATACGAACCTGATCATCACGCCTCATGTGGCCTGGGCCAGCCAGAGCAGCCTGCAACGGCTGGCCGACGGCATCCTTGGCAACCTGCAGGGCTACTACTCGGGGAACCCGATCAATCTCGTGTCGTAAACGTTTCACCACCCAACAAGACCTTTCCCTGGTGACCGGCCGCGCTCCGACATGGCGGCCGACTGCCTGAGGAAATGCATCACGCCTGCGAGGAAGCCATCATGACAACAACAATTACACCCTCGATTGCCGAAAAACCACCGAGCCACTCGCGACTGCGCCGCGTGTTCCGCCACCTGTATGTGCAGGTGCTGCTGGCGATTGTATTGGGCATCATCTTCGGTCATTTCTACCCCAGCCTCGGCGAAGAAATGAAGCCCCTGGGTGATACGTTCATCAAGCTGATCAAGATGCTGATTGCGCCGATTATCTTCTGTACCGTGGTCAGCGGCATTGCCAGCATGCAGAGTCTCAAGCGCATTGGCCGGGTCGGTTTCAAGTCGTTGCTGTACTTCGAGGTGTTGACCACCCTGGCGCTGGTGGTCGGGCTGATCGGGGTCAACCTGATGCAGCCCGGCGCGGGCATGCACATTAACCCGTCGACACTCGATGTTCATGCCGTCGACAGCTACAGCAAGCTGGCACACGAACAGAGTGTGGTGGGATTTCTCACCCATATCGTGCCCAGTACCGTGTTGGGTGCCTTTGCCGAAGGCGATATTCTCCAGGTGCTGTTCATATCCATCCTGTTTGCCTTCGCCTTGCAGATGCTCGGTGCCGCCGGCAAGCCGCTGCTTAACCTGATCGACCTGGTGGCCCAGGCGTTTTTCCGCATGGTCAAAATCGTGATGTATGTCTCGCCGCTGGGGGCCTTCGGTGGCATGGCTTTTACTATCGGCAAGTACGGCGTGGGTTCATTGGGGGCGTATGGCAACTTGCTGATTTGCTACTACGTCACGGCGCTGTTTTTTGTGTTCGTGATCCTCAATCTGGTCGCGCGCCTGGCCGGTTTCAGCCTGTGGCAGTTTCTCAAGTACATCCGCGAAGAGCTGTTTCTGGTATTGGGTACTTCATCGTCGGAGTCGGCATTGCCGCGGTTGATGGGCAAGCTTGATCGTCTGGGGTGTGAGAAGTCGGTTGTAGGGCTGGTGGTGCCTTCGGGTTACTGTTTCAACCTCGATGGCAGCTGCATCAACATGACAGTACTGGCGATTTTCATCGCTCAGGCGCTGGATATCCCCCTCGACCTGTGGCACCAGATCACCTTGTTGCTCATTCTGCTACTGACCTCCAAAGGCGCGGCCAGTGTCACCGGCGGTGCATTCATTACCTTGGCGGCGACCCTGGGCACGCTGGATGTGATTCCGGCAGCGGGGTTGGTGCTTGTGCTTGGTGTCTACCGGTTTATTTCCGAAGGCGGGGCGTTGATCAACGTCATTGGCAACGGTGTCGCCACGCTGTTCATTGCCAAGTGGGAAGGGGCACTGGACGAAGAGAAACTGGCGGCCGAACTGCACAAGGGTTGTGCCCGTGAGCTAGAGGCACAGCCCTGAAAGAGTTGTCGCAAGACAGCCCCAAGACTGCCCGGTCCACGAAAGCTGGGTGGTTTTGGGTTTCTGAATCGGGTGGTTTGAAGGTTTTCGCAAAACCGATCGACTGTATTTGGCAGGTTGACTGTCTGCTTTTGGCTTCTGCCTTTCGCGTTCGGCTGAAAACGCCCCATAGCTGACGGTGTCGACAGGCAGGCATCGGCCAAAAGACCAATAAGGGGTGCTTCAATTACGACGTGGTCCGGGTTCTCTGCTGCCCTGATGCTTTATATAGAGCTTGGAAGTTTTCATAGTGGCAACCCGGGCGCCTTGGTAAGGAAAAGAAATTTTAGAGGGGGGTTGACCGCGTATTTTAATGCTGTAGTATTCGCCTCCCGCTGACGAGAGATCGAAAGCGCAAGTGGTTGAAGTTGTTAAGGATTCCTTGAAAACTTCTGAAAAAAATCACTTGACAGCAAATGAGGC